>JANLUJ010000377.1:0-2689 GCA_031363425.1 Pirellula sp. | reverse complement strand
ACTCGACGCTGTTACCGATCGTTGCCGATAGCAACATGATCCTTGTATGACGTGGGAGCATCCCAAGACTCAACTCCCAAACAATCCCGCGCTCCGGGTCGTTAAACGAATGGAACTCATCCATAACGACGGACGATACCGCATCGAAGGATCCGGGATCCTGCATCAATCGATTTAGCAGTATTTCTGCGACCACGACGAGGACTGGTGCGTCTGGATTGACGCGTCGATTGCCGGTGACCAAGCCGATCTGGTTGGCGGGGTAGCCCCAGCGTTCTGCCGTTGCTTGAATCTCGGTTAGTTTTTGATCCGTCAGCGCTATCAATGGGGTTGTGTAATAGCACTTCTTTCCGGTTCGAAGCGCTTCGTAGATTGCAGCCTCAGCAATCAGTGTCTTCCCGGTCCCAGTGGGCGCGCAGACGAGCATTCCTTGGTCACACGCAAACCAAGTTAGCAACGCCTCCTCCTGAACTGGATAAGGTGGGAAAAGGAGTCGATCGAGGTACTCGGAAGCGAGTGAATCGCGGTCGACTGGTAAATTCAGATTGTCTTGCAGATTGCTATTTTCTTGGTTCATGGCCGGGCATTGTAAGCTCGTTTCCGGCGGAACCGTAGCCAACGGCTGCGTTTTCACCTCCGACGATTACAACTTATGAGAAAACGAGTTATCGACTCGACAATCCTTAAGGAACCGACCTTGGAGCACATTTACGGCCATCCGTTTTCCTTTAAACTCGAGCTTGCGGATAAAAACATAGCAAAAATGGGTGGTTTAGGGGGGATTTGACATACTCAATACCAACTGGATTTGACAGAATAGCTTCATGAGTCGAACCCGGAGACTCGATACTATCGTTACAGATTCACAACGACCCCGAGGTAATACTGCTTGCGAAAAGCAGACGGCGTGTTCGTTTTGCTGTTTTTTGATTTCAATGGCGATCCCATTGCAAGCAAAGAACGGGCTATTTTGTTAAAACCCTTGCGCGAGCCAACAATCTGATGTCAACCGAAGCCCCCTCGACTTCGAACAAAACTGTCAAAACTGTAAGTGGAATTACCGTTCGTTTGTGCGGCGATTCGGGTGACGGCATGCAATTGCTAGGAACCCAGTTAACGAATACCTCTGCCTTGGCCGGCAATGACATTGCCACGTTTCCGGATTTTCCTGCCGAGATTCGCGCACCGCGCGGAACGCGTGCTGGAGTCTCCGGTTTCCAAGTTCAGTTCGCATCTCACGAAGTGCATACCCCCGGCGACACGCTCGACGCCTTGGTCGCGATGAATCCCGCCGCACTCGTCACTAACATCGCCGACCTTCCCAAAGGCGGGCTATTGATCGTCAATGAGGATAGCTTCGAGGATAAAGACCTTAAGTTGGCCAAACTCAAAGTGAATCCACTTGAGGAACCGGCAATGGAGAATTATCGACTAATCAAGGTTCCGATCACTCGATTGACCAAGCAAGCAGTCTCAGAGCTGGGTTTAAGCGTAAAGGAAGCGGACCGCTGCAAGAATTTCTTCGCGATGGGATTAGTCTATTGGCTGTATGGACGCAACATGGATGCCACGCTTCGCTATATCAACGGCAAGTTTGGCGATGGAACATCATCGATTGCACAGGCAAACGAAAAGGCCCTTCGAGCTGGCTGGGCATTTGGCGAGACCATTGAGGCACTTGGACATAGCTACAACATTGAACCAGCCAAGCTTGTACCGGGAACGTACAAAAACATCATCGGCAATCAAGCGATGGCATTTGGACTGATGGCCGCAGCGCATCGAAGTGGCAAGCAGATTTTCTACGCCTCGTATCCCATTACACCAGCCAGCGACATCCTTCACGAGCTTTGCAAGTATAAAAACTTTGGTGTTTGCACGTTCCAAGCAGAGGACGAGATCGCCGCCGTATGCGCTGCTATCGGAGCATCTTATGGCGGCCAGATGGCTGTCACTTGTTCAAGCGGTCCGGGGATCGCACTTAAAACGGAGGCCATGGGCTTGGCGTTGATGCTTGAGTTGCCGTTGTTGGTAATCGACGTCCAACGAGGTGGGCCGAGCACGGGCTTGCCAACCAAAACAGAACAGTCCGACTTGATGCAAGTCATGTTTGGGCGAAATGGCGAATCGCCACTGCCCGTCCTTGCGGCACAGAGTCCTGGCGATTGCTATGAGATCATTCAAGAGGCATGGATGTTGGCAACCCAATTGATGTTGCCTGTCATTGTATTGTCAGACGGCTACATCGCCAACGGTTCTGAACCATGGGAGGTTCCAGACGTGTCGAAGATGCCACCTATAGCCATCACACATCCGACCGAGAACAATAATCCGGATGGCGCCTTTATGCCTTACAAACGCAATGAATTGCTAGCTCGCCCATGGGCGATTCCTGGGACGGAGGAACTGATGCATCGCGTCGGTGGACTCGAAAAAGAGGACGGCTCAGGCAATATTAGTTACGATCCTGATAATCACCAAAAGATGGTGAACATTCGCGCACAGAAAGTGGCGAATGCCGCAAAACTACTGCCACCGCAACAGGTGGTCGGTCCTCAAAGCGGTGAGTTGTTGGTGCTTTCGTGGGGTGGAACCTATGGTTCTTGCTTGACCGCTGTTCAAAACGCGCAGGCGGAGGGAGCAAGTGTGGCCTTGGCACACATCCGGTACCTCAATCCTTTCCCGAGCA
>JANLUJ010000339.1:0-8508 GCA_031363425.1 Pirellula sp. | reverse complement strand
GGCGTTGGACTGGCAGGGGACGCGGGCGTTCGATTGGCACACATGAATTGGAAAGTGGGAAGATCTTCAGAGGGCACATGCTATTTGTCGAAAGCCTGTGTATCCAGGACATCCCCGGCCCTGAATCTTCGATAGCCATTCGATGCGTCGTTACCAATTCCGTAAACTGAACTGCCATTCAACAGGTATACCCCGCCTTCACCAACGACACGTGTCCGATCCTGTATTACAATCAGACCCGTCGATTCATCTATCCCGACTCCGATTTGATTGGGATACGCTGCAATTGCTTGAATCAATCGCCCCTGCCGATTCCTTTGGCTAAAATGCTGATCGATAATGGTGCTTGGTAGAAATTGCATCCCTTCTGCAAACATGGGTTCAATCACTCCGCTCGCAATCATCGTACTCGAAGCAATCGCCGCACCTGCGCTGGTTCCGCCAACGACGCCACCACGCGTCAACAAAGCGTGTAGCTCTTTCTCGATTGGAGTTCCGACATAGCGATCAGAAAGCCGCTGCTGTTCGCCGCCGCTCAGCCATACGGCAGTCGCCTGCTGCATCTTTTGGACCAACAGTGGATCGAATGCACCGTCGCGATTTCTTACATGCACAACGTCGATGCTCTTCCAACGAAAACTGGACCAGTAGTCAATCCACAAGCTGTAGTCACCACCGTCGGAACGCGGCGACGCAGTCGGGATCAAGATCAATGTTCCCTCTTTTCCGTTGCCGAGTTGATAGAACTCTTCGCGAATTGATTGCGGTATAGTCCCACCGCCGCACAATAGCAACGTCCCTCGAAACCGTTCGAGTTGTTTCAGGCCGTGACCCGGTCCATCGGACTTTGGATCGATCAAATCGTTGGCAACTATCGAGCCTGTTGGCATCTGTGCAAAGGCCGTTTTGGTAAAAAACGATCCGTGCAAAACCAACGAACACATGCAAAGAAACGTGTTTCGACGCATTGGAGGGACCCAGTAAGGGACTTAGGTGGGAAGTTATGGCGGGAATACAATAGCTGGAAAACAACTTACTTGAACATCGGATGCTTAAGTATAATCAATCAAAATGCAAATAGGGGCTAAGAGGACACTTGCCGGCGAACGCCACCATCTGGTTGCGACCATCCGCTCGGCAGAAGTATAGGGGAAGCGGCAGGCGGAGCCTGCAAGTCAGTGGGTTACGAGGCAGAGCCTCGCAACCAGATGGCGGAGCCCTGGAAGCAGTGCGTTCCAAGGCAGAGCCGCAGAACCTTGGAACGAGTTCGTTTTGCTGGTGCTACCGCCCAGTTACTCTGCCCAGTTACTCTAGCGGTTTGCAACCACGCGTATTGGAACGCCAGTCGATGGGCCAATAGTGACATTTCGACGCTTGGGGACCACAGGTTTCGAATCGACGAGTTCGAGCTCGTATTGTTTAAGAATTGTGCCCAGGACAATCGCCATTTCATACGAAGCAAACGCGGCACCAATACATCGTCGATGTCCACCTCCGAACGGCATATACTCAAACGCTGAGTAACTGCGTTCGATAAACCTCTCGGGTCGAAAGAGTTCGGGCTCCGTGTAAGTGGATGGGTTATGGTGTGCCAAGACCGTGGCTGGAGCCACGGCCATCCCAATCGGCAACAGGTACTCGCCAAGTTGCAACGGAGCCTTCAATTTACGAAGAGTTTCGGTCAAGATTGGATGGATGCGCAACGTCTCCTGGACCGCGGATTTCAAATAGGGTGCTGACGACAAACTCATTGGAGTTAGGTCGCCGAGGGAGTCGAGTTCAAGCCTTAAGCGAGAAAGCGAATCTTGGTTTTGATGAAGGTGATAGATGGCCCAAGTCAATGAAAGCGCAGTCGTTTCATGACCCGCGAACAAAAAAGTCATTAGCTCGGAGTAGATATGTTCACGAGTGATCGATTGACCATCCTCGTAGGTCGCCGCGCACAGCATCGAGAGAATATCGTCACTCCGAATATTTCCTTGCTGTCTTTTTTCAATCACTTCATCCAATAGTCGAAACAATTCCATCTTGGCTTTTGTCCACCGATCCCAAGGACTGAAACCAAAGAATGGCAAGTGGGTTTTGCGAGAGAAAAACAACAGCGGAGAGCTACTGGCAACAACCCGCCGACTCACATCCATGAGCTGTTTGACAAGATCACGATCATTGCCGCCAAAGATGGTCCGAACAATGACTTCCAAAGAAATGTCAGTCATCAGGGCCAACGTGTCGATCTGTCCGCGTGCGCGATGGAATTCGAACTGCTCTGTCACGCACTGTTGCATACTGATCCCATATGTTTTCATGCGATCGCCATGAAACATCGGCATTAAAAGGCGACGTTCGCGTCGGTGTGGCTCACCTTCCAAGATCAGCATAGAGCCATTGCCCATCAATGGCACGATCGTCTTTGTCGCGAACGGTGCATAGATACTTGGGTCTTGACCGTGAATCGTTCGTATGAGATCTTCACGTCCCGTGACTACAACAGGTCCGTTGAGCGCGTTTAGCAAGAATGGATCGCCATATTGCCTTACCCAGCCCTCAAGTGCTGCTCGTGGATTGCGTATCAATTGCAATGTTGGTCGCCATGAGCCTGGTGGTCCCGGCGGCAACCGGCTATCCGATTTTCCTACATTCAAATCAACATTGGATGACATCGGATTATTCTCCCTAACCGCGAATCAACACAGTTCTTATGTACACAGTTCTTATGTATGGTACGGTTTCATCATCGTAACGGCTCCGAAGTTATAGCCATTTTCGCACAGAATACTTTTAATGCCAACGAATGACCTGGGCCGGTTCACCATCCTGATATTGCAAACAGTTGGTTGGCCGCACCCACAATGGGCTCAATTGAGATTAAGATATTTTTGATCTGCCATTCTGCCAACTCGCAAATCCTCAATCAATAAACCATGCTTCGCTTCCAACGTTTCGTACATTTTGCTTTTTATTCTTGCCTTGCTCTCGGAATGTCCCAATCGTCCTTACAAGCACAAGACGTTAACGCGACGAACTTTGCCGGCGAACTTCCTCGCACGCCAGCCAAAGAGCCTCGTGAAGCCATGGCAGCGATCCAAGTCAAGGACGGGTACGCGATGGAGCTGGCGGCCGCCGAGCCGCTCGTTCGAGACCCAGTCGCAATGTCGTTCGACGAGAACGGACGTTTGTATGTCGTAGAAATGTGCGACTATTCCGAACAAGACAAAGAGTCTCTCGGCAATGTTCGCGTCCTCGAAGATGTCGATAACGATGGCCGCTACGAAAAGAGTACGCTCTTTGCCCATCACCTTTCTTGGCCCACCGGCGTCATTTGCTACGACGGTGGGGTGTTTATCGCTGCTGCTCCCGACATCTGGTATTGCAAGGATACAGACGGCGATGGCCAATCGGATATCCAAACAAAAGTCTTCACGGGTTTTGGGCGACAAAATGTTCAGGGACTTCTTAACAGCTTTTGCTGGGGACTCGACAATCGTATCTATTGCCAGACTAGCAGTTCGGGCGGAACGGTGCTAACACCCTCTGCTCCCCAGCGAGATGCCCTAGTATTGAATGGCCGAGATTTTTCTTTTGATCCGAAATCGCTGGAATTACGACCAGAAAGTGGAGGAGGCCAACACGGCATGTCATTTGATGATTGGGGCCGGCGCTTCGCGTGCCACAATAGCGATCACCTGCAACTTTACGTTTACGCAGACCGATACGCATCCGCCAAGAACAATGTTCCTCTTCCGCCATCGCGTCAGAGCATTGCCATCGATGGACCACAAGCCTCGGTATTTAGAATTAGTCCGGTTGAACCTTGGAGGAACGTGCGCACGCGTCTTCGCGTCAACAACATGGTGCCTGGCCCCGTCGAGGGTGGCGGTCGAGCCTCAGGCTATTTTACCAGTGCGACTGGTATTACTATCTATCGAGGCAATGCGTTCCCAGACGCGATGCACGGCATCGCCTTCGTTGGCGATGTTGGTAGCAATATTGTCCACCGAAAGAAACTGTCAGCCAATGGCACATCTATGCTTGGTGAACGAATCGACAATGAGTCGGAGTTCATCGCATCGTCGGACATCTGGTTCCGTCCCGTTCAATTCGCAAACGCTCCCGATGGAACGTTGTACATTGCGGACCTCTATCGCGAAGTGATCGAACACCCCAAGTCCCTACCGGAAGTAATCAAACAGCACTTGGATTTAACGAGCGGCAGAGATCGCGGGCGAATTTACCGCGTTGTGCCAGCCAACTTCCGGCGACCGCCAAATCCAAAACTAGGTAGCGCGACTATCGAGGAGCTCATTGCGACACTGGAACATGCGAACGGCTGGCATCGAGATACTGCTTCACGCCTTCTCTATGAACGGCTTGTGGAAAAAAGCGATGTCCGTTCCCGCGAAAAGGCAGCGGAAGAGTTGGCGAGAATCGCGACAATTTCAGTGGTGCCCGTGGCTCGTGCGCATGCGCTAGGGGTTCTTGCAAGCCTCGGGGTAGGGCAGGGGGAAGCCGAGAGTGCGCTAAGCGACCCAAACCCCCGTGTTCGTGAATGGGGAATTAGATGGAGCGAGAATTCAAAGGGTGCAACTCAAACGGCAAAAAAACTCCTTGCACTTTCAAATGATCCTGACCCCAACGTACGATTGCAGCTCGGGCTATCGCTAGGTCAATTCAATCTTGCGAAGGAAGAGCAAGTCGAAATTGCAATTCGCCTCTTAGCGTTATCGAACGACGACAAATTACTAAATGCCTCCACCCTCAACGAAATGGGCACTATTGGTTTTTTCGAATTTTATTTCCTGGGGGCTGGGCTGGGGGGGCAAATCGCCAACAGCCTAAAAAACCCAAGCGGGGCAGGGCAGGGGGGCGGACTTCAGCCTGTTTGGCAATCGGTCGCAAAACTTGCTGGCTCGCAGTCGACTGCCGAACAACTTGAAATACTTGACGAGCAGATCAGCAGTATGCCCAATGACGAACGACGGCGACAGCTTTGCATCGGTTTGGTCAGTGCCCTCCAAAGCAGGTTCAAGGATACTTCCACACGCGATGGCGCACTTGCAAAATTACCATTCCTCCTTTCCGCAAAAACAAAACTCCTTGTCGATGCTAGAGCTCGATGCCGGGACGAAGGCGCTACACTTGAACAGCAAATGGAAGCCGTAGAGCTTCTGCGGTGGGAGCAATTGGACGACGATATCCAGATGCTAGCCGGCATGCTCAATCAACGCGTACCGCAGCCAGTACAGGAAGCGGCCACTCGCGTTTTAATGCAGTATCAGTCTCCCGAAGTTGCACAACGCATTTTGCTCGTCTGGCCCAGCCTTAGCCCGCGATTGCGGCAATCTGCGTCGGATGTGCTTCTTTCTCGAACCTCCTGGATCGAGACGATGCTCGATAGGGCAGGGCAGGGGGGGTTCCTTTTGACCGATCTCGATCCAGCACGGTTAGCCAATTTGAGAAACCATAAAGATCCAAGGATCAAACAATTGGTAACCGCAGCGATGAAATCATCTAACATCGGAAATCGGCAAGAAGTCCTTGAGCGATATCAGGCATCGATGTCCGCGTTAGGTGACAAGGTTCGTGGTAAACAGATATTTGTAAAGTCATGCTCCGCGTGCCATAGGCTAGAGGGAGTGGGCTACGAATTGGCACCTAACATTGCTGCGTACAAGTTTCGTGGTGCCGAAGCGATACTTCAAAACGTTATCGAACCGAATCGTGAAGTGAATCCTCAATACGTAAACTACACCGTTTTGACACATGACGAACGCATCGTAACCGGTATGGTCTCGAACGAGTCCGAAACGAGCGTGACATTGCTCCGAGGCGAAAACGTTTCCGAGGTGGTCGCTCGAGCAGATATTGCCGAGATGAAGTCTTCGAAAATGTCGCTGATGCCAGAAGGGCTGGAAAGTCAAATCGACGTGCAAGGCATGTCGGATTTGATCGCGTATATCTTGTCGTTGCCATGATGCTTCCAGTGGAATCGGTGGAACAACTTCTCATTCAGTGCGCCAAGAAGGGAGCCGACATTAGTTACTCCGAGGCGCTGACCGCACTGGGCACGCGGTTTACGCGACCGAAGATGCGACAACTTTGTCGTGTACTTGGCGAGATCGAGGAGCGTGCTCGAGAAAACGGCGAGCCTGAGTTAGCTGTGCTGGTTGTCAGGGCGAGCGATCGATTGCCAGGTGACGGTTGGTGGGCTAGTCGCAAAAGCTATCGCGGGGAATGGACCGGAGAGCAAGCCACAAAGTACGTGCGACGGTTGCAGCAAAAGGCATTCAAGTACTGGTCAAAAAGTCCATCGACGTTGGAAAACTAATTCGCAAAAAGGAGGCTAGCAGCTTTCTCCACGAGCAATTTCGCTGCCCGATTCGATGACCGCTCCACTACGAGCCAATGTTAAACCTTTCGGGTCGTACCTATTTTGCTTATAGTAGTGCCTGAATTGGCAGTCCGACCACCAGAATTGCCCGAATCCTGTTCGGGCAATTTCTGTTGGCCCTTCCCAACGAAAGCAGAGCAGGGCAGGGGGGCGCCAAACCATTTCATCCCAGTTTTCCCGCACGAAACTAGCTTATGGTCAAAGTTCGAGACTTCCTCGGTCCCTACCGTCTGACGCGTATGATTCGCCTTGGGAGCACCTGCCAGGTTTGGGAAGCCATCCGGGATGACGGTCAAAAACGATACGCATTGAAAGTTCTGCGCCCAGAACAAAGGGGAAACCGAGTCGAAATAGGGTTTCTCAAGCATGAATACGAAATCGCCAAAACGCTCAATCATAAAAACATTATCAAGTTGGTTGAATACCGCACGGATGCCGAAACGCCTTTTATTGTTCTTGAACTCTTCAGCGAAATAAACTTGAAACAAGCGCTTCGTCGCGGCCCCGAACCGCTCGCATACAAACTGCAAAGCATTATTGAGCAAGCCTGCGACGGCGTGAATTGGCTTCATACCAAAGGCTACGTTCATTGCGATATCAAGCCAGACAACTTTTTGCTTAGCCGAGATTTTGAAGTGAAACTGATCGACTTCACCATTTCAAAAAAAATCAAAACCGGTCTTGCACGGCTCTTCGGCGCAAGAAACAAAGTGGAAGGTACGCGTTCCTATATGTCCCCGGAACAAATCCGCGGTCACAACATCGACCAGCGAAGCGACATCTATTCCATGGGCTGCATGATATACGAATTATGCGTTGGCAAGGCTCCTTATACGGGTAACACTCCCAATGATTTGCTTAGCAAGCATCTGTCGGCTTCGATTCCATCGGTTTTGGTGATCAACGATAACATCAATCCAGACTTCAATAACTTGATCAAAAAAATGTTGGCAAAGAGCCCAAAAGACCGTTATTCGGATATGTGGGAAACCTTGAAGGCGGTCCGCGCGACACCCATATTCAAGCGACCACCACGAATACCAGATGTCCCAATTTTCGATGATTTCCCATCGGGCGGCCGAATGGAAAACCCGTCCTAGTTCTTTCCACTGCAGCTTGTGATTCACTTACCAACCATTGCTAGTCTTGCTAGCTAAACAATAAAAATGTCTATGGAAACTACAGCCCCCGGATATGAGTTTGAGCAACCGATGCTGGACATTGAGAATCAGTTGCGAATGCTTGAGAAAAACGACAGTCATACCGAAGTTGAAAAGGAGCAAATCCGTCAACTGCGCCGCAAGTGGACGGAGACGACACGGCGTATTTATGCTGAGCTTACACCGTGGCAGATTGTTCAAGTATCGCGACACAAAGATCGCCCCTACACCAAGGATTATTTGAACTTTGCCTTCGATGAATTCATCGAGTTGCATGGGGACAGGTTTTTTGGCGACGACCGGGCAATGTTGACTGGTTTTGCAAAATTGGGTAGACACAAAGTGCTGGTGGTTGGTCACCAAAAGGGACGGACCTATAAAGAGCGAGCCGCATGTCATTTTGGTTGTGCCCATCCCGAGGGCTATCGAAAATCGATGTCCAAAATGAAGCTAGCAGAGAAATACAAACTGCCGATCATTTGTTTTATCGATACGCCGGGCGCTTACCCGGGCATTGGTGCCGAGGAGCGAGGCCAAGCACAAGTGATAGCGGAGAGCATGTTTCTAATGAGTCAGCTTAAGACACCGATCATTTGTGTTGTGATAGGCGAGGGTGGGTCAGGTGGCGCGTTAGGAATCGGCGTTGGCAATCGAATCGCAATGTTGCAATACGCGTATTACTCGGTGATCAGCCCTGAGGGTTGTGCGGGCATTCTTTGGAAGAGTCACCAGTTTGCATCCAACGCGGCCGATGCCTTGCGATTTACGTCGACTCACTTGGCCAAGTTAGGCGTCATCGACGACGTCATCGAGGAGCCTTTAGGCGGGGCACATCGCGATCCACGACAGATGGCGGCTCGGCTAAAAGCATACCTAATCAAGTCACTGGACCAACTCTTGAAATCCAGTCCTGAGGAATTGGCAACCGATCGCTATGACAAGTTTCGCAAAATGGGAACG
>JANLUJ010000328.1:0-1483 GCA_031363425.1 Pirellula sp. | reverse complement strand
GAGGAGGAAGCTTCGGTGGCGGTGGCGGCTCCGGCGGAATTGGTGGCGGTATCGGTGCCATAGCGGGCATCGGAGGATTGATCGCGGTAGGGATTATTGCAGCTGATAAAAACAAAACTGCAACCGTCACAAGTCCGATTGCACCTTAGCATTTACGGCTGCGAAGCATTTCTGGACGGTGGGCCATGTGCCTGCCGTTCGCAAGGTTTGGCGTACTATACGGCGAGGTTCTCAGCATTTAGCGGCCCAGGCACTCATCCGCTTTCAGCGGGTGAGTGCCTGGGCCGCTCGCGTGGGGGCGAGGGATCTCCTGCTTAGTACACCAAACCTCGGTTGCAGGGGAGGCAAGCTCCCCCACACCAAACGCTCGACAAAGCTCCCCCACACCAAACGCTCGAGAAAGCTCCCACACAACCAAACGCTCGACAAAGCTCCTCCAAAACCAAACGCTTGGCAAGCTCCACCTCAACCAAACGCTTGGAAATGTATCGGCTAAGAGCCAATCGGTTGCACGTCGACGGACACAGTAAGCTGCGTAAATCCACCGCCGACAAAGACACCGTGGATCGGGGCTACATCTGCATAATCTCTGCCCCAAGCTACTGTGATGTGCTCGAGCCCTGGAATGAGGTTGTTGGTTGGGTCGAAGTCAATCCAGCCCAAGTTTCCCGCATAAGCACTGATCCACGCATGCGACGCGTCTGCACCGATGAGCTTTTCCTTTCCAGGCGCCGGATGTGTCAGTAGATATCCGCTAACGTACCGAGCCGGAACGCCAAGCGATCGAAGACAACATATTGCGATTTGGGCAAAGTCTTGACAGACTCCTTGTCGCCTAGCCAAAGCCTCCGCCGGCTTCGTTGATACTTGCGTCGCCTCTGGCGAGTATTCCATCTCACGGAATATCTTTGTATTTAATTGTTGAACGCATTCCACAAAGCTTCGGTTGTCTTCAATTGTCTCCTTTGCAAACTCTACAAATGCTTTGCCTCGCTGGCAATGTCGGGAATCGTAGAGGAACTCGCTCGCTTGCCGGTCGTTGTGCCCGAAAGGATGGCGTGCCGATTGCGTGACTTGCTCCCACGTTGGAGACAGTTCGAGCGAATAGTCCGGCACGCTCCGCTGAACAATGGACTTGGCTGTGACGGTTAAATGTGGGTGAATTTGTTCAATGCTAAAAAACTCGGCTCGATTGCCAAAGCTATCGAGCCATTGAAATCGAGAATCCGGTGTGGGCGATACCTCCACGTTGGAATGCTGTACAAACTGGTACGAAAGGTCTCTTGGACGCAAATGCATTTGATTGTGGCAGAGGGAACTTGCAGCGGAGTATTCGTAGTGCGTCCGATGGTTGATCGCATATTTTCGAATCAGTGCGGACATTTTTCAGTGGCTATTGTAATGGGCTTGGAACACGGGCCAGGGGCCTCAGCTACAGCATCTTGTGTAGCCAAAAAGCCCGAACGATCCACCGGTCAAGCCG
>JANLUJ010000298.1:0-2187 GCA_031363425.1 Pirellula sp. | reverse complement strand
GTCGCACATGTGAACGTTTGCGATAAAGATGCCAGCCGTGAATTGAATTCCGCGGGCCTTTGCTCGTCGACACAATTCAACGCTCCCCGATGTACTGATACTCGTCATATGCAATCGTCCCCCTGTCGCTTCGATAAGGCGCAAATCGCGGGATGTAGCCAAGTCTTCTGCTTCTGCGGGAATCGGAGAAAGACCGAGTCGAAGCTGCTCCAAGCCCTCGTGCATGACTCCGCCTCGCGACAAAGAAGCGATTTCTGGATGATCAAAAACGACACGATCAAACATCCCACAATACTCTAAGGCCCTTCTTAGTAGCGCGGTATTTTCGATCGGACGCGGGCCATCGCTCAGCGCCACGGCGCCCGCTTCGACCAACGAACCAATCTCTGCTAGGGACTCACCGTTTTGCCCTTTGCTAACACATCCGAGCGCGTACAAACGGCAATTGTCCGCCCTCGCGCCTTTTTGCCGAATGAACTCGACACTGGCTGCAGTGTCGATGGGTGGCTCAGAATTCGACGAAAGAGCGATCGCCGTGTATCCTCCCGCAAGCGCCGCGGTAGTCCCGGTAACAATCGTCTCATCTTCTTCGCGGCCAGGCTCACCAAACTCGGTAGCCAAGTCGATTAGGCCAGGCCCCACGATGTATCCCCTGGCTTCAACACGTTGCAAATGGTCAGGTAGGTCGCCGTCCAACGTGTCGATCCCTGCAAATCGTCCATTGAGAACCAACAATCGTCCTACTCGATCCATGCCGTTGCTTGGGTCGACAAGTCGCGCGTTTTCGATCAGCCAAGAGGAGTCAGGATGCATTGGTGATGAATTGTTTGAGTGTAGTTAATGATGAAGTGATCGCCGAATCGTCGTCGATAAGCCGGCAGGCTTGGACGTTGTCGAGCTCTTGAATGTTGAACACCGAATAAGGAATTTCGAATGCCGAAGTAACGATCTAATTCATTCGGCATTCGTGATTCCACGTTGGCTATTGGTTTCTTATACCGGTGGCTAGCGCCATTCCGTTCAACATCCTGCTATCCTTTGCAGCGGGTTGCTAATCCTAAGCCTTTCCACCCAGGAGTAGCCAAAGGGTGGCCATTCGAATCGCAATGCCGTTGGTCACTTGTTCGAGGATAACCGAATGAGGCCCATCCGCGACTTCGGGTGTCAATTCAACGCCACGATTGATTGGTCCCGGAGCCATGATTAGTATTTCCGGTTTGCTGCGACGAATGCGTTCTTGATTCATGGCGTACAACAATGTGTACTCATGCACCGACGGGAACGGTCGAATTGCTTGTCGCTCAAACTGAATTCTCAGCAAATTCAAAACGTCGCATCGAGGCAAGATTTTATCTAGGCTATAGGAGACTTCAACTCCTAGCTTCTCCCAGTTTTTAGAGACCAACGTGGCCGGTCCGCAAACGATTACCTTGGCTCCGAGCTTTAATAGCCCCCAAATATTGGACCGAGCCGTTCTTGAATGCGCAATGTCTCCGACCAAAGCGACCGTCAAGCCTGACAACGATCCACGATGCTGGCGTATCGTCAGTATGTCAAGGAGCCCTTGCGTCGGGTGTTCATGCGGACCATCCCCGGCATTGATGACGCTGCATGCCAAATGATTGGAGAGCATATGCGGTGTCCCGGGCGAACTATGCCGGACAACTACCGCATCGACCATCATCGCTTCGATGGTCTTTGCCGTATCGATAAACGTTTCCCCCTTTGCGACACTCGATCCACTGGAAGAGAACTCAACGGTATCGGCACCAAGTCGTTTCGCAGCGAGCGAAAAACTGTTTTTCGTTCTCGTACTATTTTCGAAAAACAGATTCGCTATTGTTCGGCCCTTGAGCAAGTCCAGTTTGTTCCTGCCATTGGCCGTGGCTGCCCGGGCATAAAACCACTCTCAATTATGGCACTTCTGATGCGTTTGACCCCTTAGAGCGTTTTAGAGCGAAGTAGACTTCGGTTCGCCCTAAAACGCGACCAAACAAGACTTTAGAGCGCGACTTCGATTCAATTAAAAGCAATCGCGCTCTAGGCTGCCGGGTGACACGGTCGCAGCGGCATCTTTATAGCGACCATCGTCGAGGTACTTCATGGCCTCGCTGTAAATTTCATAGACGCTTTGTTCTTTATAGGCGATTTCCTTATCGCCACTGCAGGCCGACAGCGCCACTAGTG
>JANLUJ010000291.1:0-1703 GCA_031363425.1 Pirellula sp. | reverse complement strand
ATGGGGGGCAGGCGAGCACTGTCTCGTCGTTCAGAAATCTTTGCACGTCGTCAGCGAATTCGTTGGCTGTGTCGTAACGCCTACTGCGATCTTTCTCCAACGCCTTCATCACGATCCAATCGAGTTCACCGCGAAGTTGATGGCTAAGCTTGCGTGCATCGACGTTGCGATTATCCGAAATGGTAGAGAGGGCTTTGGCATCGAGCGTGCTGACTCGCAGACTTGGTCGAGGTGGATCGACTTCGCGAATCATGCGACGCATCTCGTCGTAGCCAGCGTTGCGCAATGTTTCGCTTTCAAAGGGTGTGTGGCCGGTAAGGATTTCGTACAGTAAAACTCCGAGCGAATAGATGTCGCTGCGAGTGTCGATATCGATGCTACTTTGGCCGGCTTGTTCTGGGCTCATGTACAGAGGTGTGCCCACCATTTGATGGAAACCCGAGTGCAGAGTTTTTTCCGTCAATTGTTGACCGATGGCCTTGGCGACACCGAAGTCGATAATCTTTGGAACAGGCCTCACATCATGCATTTCGACCATGACGTTGCTTGGCTTGATATCACGATGGATAAGGCCTTTTTGGTGAGCGTGTTGAACCGCTTGGCAGACGGTGATGAATAGTTGTAAGCGATGTTTCGTATCGAGCTTGTGGGTGTCACAGAACTCGGTGATAGGGGATCCTTTGACGAGTTCCATTACAAAATAGGGACGGCCTGCGTCAGTTGCACCGGCATCGAGCACTTTGGAAATATTGGGGTGATCCATTATTGCCAGAGCTTGCCGTTCGGCTTCGAATCGCGCGACGACTTGCTGGGTGTCCATCCCCGCTTTAATGACTTTCAAAGCGACCATGCGACGGACTGGCTCTTTTTGAGCAGCCATGTAGACCACACCCATTCCGCCATCGCCGATCTGTTCGATGAGTTTGTACGGACCGATGACGGTTCCAGGCTTTTCACTCGTGAAATGGGTTTCGGTATTGGCGTCTTGAGAATTACCTCCAAAAAAACCACCGGCTTCGGAATGCGCACTCAAGAGAGCTTCAACCCTGCATTTTATTCGCAGGTCGCCGCCACAGGCTTCCGATAGGTACTGCATTCGTTCCTCGTTCGAGCCCAGAACGATAGCTTCGCTGAAAATGTCCTGAATATTTCGTTTTTCACCGGCCATAAGATTGTCCTTCATGTGCTCTCACACATCAGTGCCCCGTCTGAGCGCTAATTGGGTCACAGATTGACGAAAATATTCGAAAATACTTAGTCGATGCGGACTATTCGCCCGATCGGAGACTGGCAAAGAGCCAGGCCCGCGCGTAGACCCAATGGCGTTTCGCAGTGCTGGCCGAGATGCCTAAGGCGGCCGCCGCATGGTCGTTCGACAGACCTGCAAAGAAACGTAACTTCACGACTTTGGCACATTCGGGATTCTCGTCCGCCAATCGCTCGATGGATTCATCGAGCGCCAAAAGGTCTTCGTGCGGTGCGTCTGTTGCCAACTCGACTTTTTCTAGATCTAGTTTGTACCCGTCGCCCCCGCGCTTGAGGCGACCCTTGTCACGAGCCTGGTTAAGGAGAATGCGCCGCATTGCTTCTGCGGCAGCCCCGAAGAAATGCCCGCGACTGTTCCAGTGCTGGGCATTCTCCACATCGACTAGCCGGATATATGCGTCATGCACTAGCGCCGTTGCCTGCAGCGTCTGCCCCGG
>JANLUJ010000245.1:0-4819 GCA_031363425.1 Pirellula sp. | reverse complement strand
CGGCTTGATGTCACGGTGAACGATGCCCTGGGCATGCGCGTACTCCAATGCGGATGCGGACTGCTTTAAAATCTCGACGATTTCTGTTGAGTTCATTGGGCCGGCTTGGCTGATCCGTTGAGAAAGAAGTTCGCCTTGAATGAGCTCCATTACCAAATAGTGAATTGGCTTGTCGCCAGATCGATGGCAGCCTGCATCAAATGCCGTGACGATGTTCGGATGCATAAGCCGAGCAGTGGCCCTCACCTCCGTGTAAAATCGGTCCACTGCCAAATCGTCGTCCGAAACGGAGCGAGGAAGGATCTTGATCGCGACCTGACGGTCCATCGTGCGGTGTCTCGCGCGAAAGACCTGCCCCATTCCTCCCGCCCCAATTAGTTCCTCGATTTGGTATTCACCAAGAATCGGCAAGGCTGACGACTTGTCCGAGATCGACCCTCCATCGGAGACTTCGAAGTCCTGTTCGGAGTTTGGTGCGTTGTCGAAGGGTCCGTTGTTCGCTTCACTCATAGAAAAAACACGGGTTGCACTTGAGCTCGGTTTTGCATTGCAGTTTTCAGAGGCCATAGGAAAAAAACCTGTAACCGAATGATTCTACTTTGGATCGGCGTTTTGTGATGGCACTTGTCCACCGTTTTGTTGGTTGAGCGCATTCATCTCGGCTTGAAGTGGCCCAAGGTCTAGAATGGGAATGACACTTGGCTCTAATCCTTGAGGACGCGACGGACGTTGCTTGCATGTGAAGTACTCAGAAACGTATCGTAACGGTGCTGTTTCCTCTGGCACTTTGAATCGATCCCCTTTTTGAAGTATTGGACGGTAGTCGTGCATTTGACCGAATTGACGATCTCCCGCAACTTGGCAGGGAAACCAATGTCCTTCACCTTGAGGATCCTCAAGGTAGAACTCGGGATAGCTGTGTTCGGGGACCCAAACGCAACGCGCCGGGATGTTACTAGCCCGGCAAATGGCAACGAAAAGGCCGGTCATTTCTTCACAGTCCCCTTTTTTATCTTTGAGCGTATCTCGCATGTGCCGAATCTTGCCTTTACGGTATTCAATGTTGTCTCGAACCCAATCGTAAATGCGTTCGACGTGTGCCCATGCATTTTCAGGATTCTCAGATGCTATTTGCTTGGCAACTCGTTTTACTTCCCCCAGCTCATGGTCGATGTAAGGGCTCCCTCTGCCAATGAAAAATCTAAGTTCGTTGCCAATCTTTTTCGGATTCGGAATAACAAAGACACTTGTGTCGGCCGGAGCATTGATAAAGGACTTCTCAATTTCTACGTTGACCAAAAGTTCCAACTGACTATTTGGTCCAAGCGCGGGGATGTTCACGAGTAGTTGTCTCGCCAATGCATTCTGTTTGGAACCGATCGGCAAATCCCGGCGATCCAATACTCCGCCCGGCGGAATAACGGAGTTCAGAACTGTCACCTTTTGCTCAGGCCAGTTCATGGGAAATGGGATAGTTGCATACAAGTTGGTGCAGAAGTTGTCGTTGGACAGAAATCGCATCCCGAACTGCATCTCCATCTTCCTCGGCGCAAACAACTCGATCCCCGGAGTTAGCGCTGATTCGTCTGGCGCCGGTTCACTGACATCCGCCTTCGAGGGCAAGCCTTTGCCCTTGGTCGATTTGGTAGACTTCGATGGGGATTTGGTTGCGGTTGACTTGCTCGGCGCAAAAGTCTCTTGCTCAACCTGCCTTGCATTCGCGATAGCCCCACTCAACAAAACCAAGAGGCTAATACGAGCATATTGCATCGCAAAGGAGTAAAACATTTCGCACCTGGAATGAATTGGACCAAACATCGACCTGACCTATCGACGTTTCCTATTGTGATCGCTAAAGGCCCGTCCGACTTTAAAAAAATGGCCAAAACCCAATTTGAAAATCGTAGTCCTTGAACTACCGCTACGGGGGATAAACGATTTTGCAGAATGTGACGGTTTTAAGGATGTTGGAATGCCCTAGTGCCACGGATTGCAAGTGTTGTTGCACCCAGGCAGAGCCGCAGAGCCTGGGAACGAGTAGACACGTAGGTCCGCATCTCCGAGGCGGACATCCCAGCGTCCCGGAGTTACGCTGCTACGTGGGTAAGTTTTTATCTGCCGGTCGTCTAAGGCTGTTGGAATGCCCACGAGTTAAACTCGATTGTTGCATTTCAACTCGGGGGATAATAACCCTCTGTCCTAGATCAGAGGGTTAGGACTCTTGGCATGAAGCCTACGGAACTCTCAATGCAAAATCTTTACCTTCGGCAACTTGGATTGGAGTTCCTCCACAGCAATCTTGCTAACAATTGTATTCGTCAAGATCAAGTCTTTCAAATTGGGGAGCTGAAATAGGCCCTGCAATCCAGCATCCGTGATGGAGGTCTTTCCAAGATGCAAAAACTCCAAAGATTGGATTTTTCCAACATGCGGAATGACTTTATCACTGATCCCTCGGATGTCATCCAGATTGAGTCGTTTCAATTTCATGCCAACCAGCGATGCAACACCTTCATCTGTCACTTGCGTACGCAAAAGGTTTAGATCTTCCAGCTTGTTCAATTTGGCAATTGCCGACAAGGCTAGGTCCCCTGTTTGCGTTTCACCCAGATCCAGTGAAGTCAAATTTCCAAATTTTCCAAGATGTTCAACCAGCCCCTTGTTGGTTATGCCAGAACCTCGCAGCCTCAATTTCGCCATTTCTTTAGCGCTTGCGACGAATGCTAAGGCGTTGTCTCCGGCCGGTGTTTTATTAATATCAAACTCCTTCAACTTGGTCATGCCTGACAGTGCTTCGCAACCTGCATCCGTGACTGCTGAGTCTCTGATGGAGATCGCGACCATGTTGATCATGCCCTTTAGATGCACCATTCCCTCATCAGTAATCCGTGGACCACCTAGGCTGAGGTTACGCAGTTTCGTCAACCCTTGCAAGTAAACTAGTCCGGCGCTAGTTATTTGATTGCAGTCCGATAGATCGAGTAACTCGAGTTGTTTCATTTCTTTGATATAGGCGAGGCCTGCATCCGTTATTTTCGTTTTTGCTACTCGCAATCGCTTGATCGTCTTGCTTTGAGAAACACTTTGCAGAGCCATGTCGGTAATGTCGCATCCGTCCAAAATGACATCCTCGATTTTGGGGAACTTCGAAACCGCTGCCGCTGTCGCATCAGAAGCCAAGCTCTGATCCAGCCGTAGTGACTTAAGATTTCGCAATGCGCCAAGCGATGAAATTCTTTCATGCGTTGCCATTGGTCCTGTCAACGACACACTTTGAATCGCTTGAATTTCGAGAACCTTAGGAAACACTCCAATCCAATTTTCTTCGCATTTTCGAAAGTCCACACTGATCATTTCGCCGTCTTTTTCTTGTACAACAACGCCTGCGAGTGCCTTGATCTGTTTCAAGCCGATTGGGTCCACGTCCTGCGCGACATTGGGGGAATAAGGAAGGATTGCAATTGCACAAGTTACTAGAAACCAAAAAAGCATTCGCATTGCATTTTCTCTGGGTGGAACGAGGAAACGTAGTCATCTGAATTTGAATGGCAACCATCATAGCCTGATTCGAAAGCATTATCCTCAAAGATACTTTAGCCGAAGTGCACTTGGATTCGATAAACCGAGTACCAAACGAGCTCGGCCTTTGCGTCAACTTGGTTATTTTCATTCAGCGACCATTGGGCACCAGGACTTCGTTGCATGGACTGTGGCTCTATTGAGCACGTCAAGTCTGATGGGGCAGTGCCGCAAATGATTCAAGTCGATATGCCTTGTCAGGATTCAAACAATTCAAACCTCGAATCAATCTCAATTAGGTCTATTCAAGATGTCATTCAAGTTTGCGTTTTTGATCGTTTTCGGCGCGTTGGTATGGAATATAGGCTTGCAGAATGTGCTAGCACAACAGCCGATCGCGCCCTCTGCAACTGCACAGCATATGCACGCGACACGAGGGCCGCACGGTGGCGAGCTACTGGAAATTGGGAAAGAGGAGTATCGCGCCGAGCTGGTTGTCGATGAGTCCAAGAAGCAAATGGTGGTTTATCTACTAGAAAAAGACGCGAAATCGGCGATCGCCATCGATGCGGCTTACCTAGCCGTCAATCTCGTTTTGTCTGGCAAACCTGTCCAAATCAAGCTGAAAGCCATACCCCAAGATGTTGACCCAAAAGGCTTGTCGTCCTGTTTCGGCGACATTAGCGCTGAGTTGATGGATGCGTTGCATGCACCGAAAACGGATCCAAGGCTATCGGTTCGCATTCGCAATAAATCGTATGTTGCAAAGATCATTCACAAACACGATCATGCTGGTCACAATCACGCGCAGCAGCCCGTGGTCAATTCGTCGAAAAAAAGATAGCAAAAGACGTGGGGCTGTTCGCCCCATTTAGCTTGGAAGCAGAACAATTCGGCAGGACAAGCCTGCGGTATTTGTGAATCCCAACGGCTTGGCCGGTGGATCGTTTTGGTTTTTGGCTACCCGCTTCGCCCAACATTTCACGACGATTTCGAAACGAAAGCCATGAAAAATCAAAAAATACTAGCCTGGACTATCGCCTCTTTGGTCGGCGCCGGGCTATACGTGGCCGGTTGGTTCCATGGTACTTATTTTGAATTCGTTTGGCCGTTCGGTGACAGTCTGTCGTCCGAAAATTCTGACTTGGCAAGCAAATCGGGGGACGCACATGGTCATGCTGGGCACGGACACGATGATCATGCGCATGCGGAGTCCTCTAACGGAGATTTTTTGGAGCTTACGGAAACGTCCAAGAAGAACCTTGGCTTGACGGACGAGTTCTTGAAGCCAATCACCTTG
>JANLUJ010000244.1:0-21049 GCA_031363425.1 Pirellula sp. | reverse complement strand
ATGACGAGCAAGGAAATCGAGACAATCGCTACGAACACCACGTCACTCGCGTCGACACAGACGGCATTGCCGTCATCAGCTACAACTTCTCATCGCAGCTGGGAACGGCAAACCAAAGCGTTCAATTGAACACGATCACTGACCAACAAAAATACATGGTTCGGCAAGTGATGTCGTTGTACGAGCGATACCTAGGCGTTCGCTTTACCGAAAGCGACAACCTTGGATTTACGATCGCGGTCGGTGATATGCAAGCGATCAATTCCGCAACGTCGCTCACAACGGTGGAAGCCAACCGCCCAGGTGGTCTGACCTATGCGGCGGGTCCTCTCCTATCGAATCCCACTCAGTCTGCAGTCATCGTCGACAGTCAAGACTTCAACACGGCCGACGATAACGTGTTTGGTACGGAGCTTTTCAGGTCTTTCATGCGTGGAATCGGTGTATTGCTCGGACTTGGCAGTGCGGACGAGTTTCCTCAGGCGACTGTTCAAAACAATTCGCCTATCACTGATCCGACGATTGAACAAGTGTTTCCTGGAAACGCCGATATTGTCCACGGTCAATTCGTGCTGAGACCAGAGGGCAAGGACATCGATCTATATCGATTCTCGATTCCATCGCAAGGTGGACGACTGCAATTGCAAATTGCGGCCGAGCGCCAATCCGATTCAAGCTTGCTCGATGCATCCCTGCGTCTGTATCGAAACGACGGAACCCCATCTTCTCCAAACTGGACAGAGATTGCAGCAAACGAGGACTACTTCAGCGAAGACCCACGTGTTAGTCTCGATTTCGTTCGCGGTGGTGATTACATCGTTGGCGTAAGCGCTAAAGGCAACACGTCTTACGATCCTAGAATTGAAGACTCCGGTTTGGGTGGCAAGTCGGAAGGCAAATACCAATTGAGAATCGATTATCGGCCGCCAGCTGCATCTACTTTGGTTGATGTTAACGGTTCTCCTACGCCGCTCGATGGAGACGGCAATGGTAGGCCAGGCGGCGTGTTCAACTATTGGTTTGTGCCTACAAGACCCGACCGTGCGACCGTAGTTGTAGGTACACCAGACACTTCGGCATATACTGTTTGGGTTGACAAGACAGCTGCTACAAACGGCAATGGAACACTTGCACGCCCTTATTCTACGATTGCGGCTGCATTGGTTGACGCGGGCAATGTTACACGGAGTGATACGACAGGAAATCGCGCAGTCACGGTACGTATTCTCGGCAACACAACGAATCGGGCATACGAAATTGGGTTCAATCGATTTGGTGCCGCTCTCGCTGACGGTTCAACATTCGATGTCCCAAAGAACGTTACGGTGATGATCGATGCTGGCGCCATTATCAAAATGGGTCGTGCTCGAATTAGCGCAGGCAGTTCGACAGTAAGTGTGGATCGAAGCGGCGGAACCCTTCAGCTTCTTGGAACACCCGACACCAAAGTGATCGTTACTTCGATCAATGACACGGTTGGAATTGGGGTCAATCCTGACCGAACTCCCCCTGCGGCTGCACCAGGCGATTGGGGCGGTATTGACTTCAGAAATCGAATCGACGGTAGCGATGAAACCCGTTCGGACAAAGAACGAAACGGATTGTTCTTAAACTCGGTGATCCATTCAGATATTCGATTCGGTGGCGGCCAGGTAGTTGTGGACGGTGTTTCACAGATCATTACTCCAATCCACATGGTGGATTCGCGTCCATCTATTTTTAACAACTTGGTCACGCGCAGCGCTGATGCCGCGCTGGCTGCGACCCCAAATAGCTTCAAGGAAGATGACTTTCTTGATCCTCGATCGCAAGCAAACGGGTTCTTTATCCCTGATTACGATCGCGTAGGGCCTGACATCCATGGCAATAAGGTTATCAATAACACCATCAATGGCTTGTTCGTCAAGACAAAGACTGGCGTAGCTGAGACATTGGAGACGATTAGCGTCACAGCCCGATTTGATGATATCGATATACCATACGTGATCGGCGAAAATCTAGTCATCTCTGGAAAGCCGGGTGGTGGCATCATCGATACCGCGTCCCCTCCGACGACGGTCGTTACACTCAGCGCCGTAGCAGGCGGGTCGCTTGTGGCAGGCACATACAATTATCGACTCGTTTACGTAGACGCCGCTGGGAACGAGAGTTTGGCATCGATTCCAACATCCTCCTTAAGCGTGGTCGCGAACAGCTCTATTTCCTTGGCCAACTTACCACCCGTCGGCAGCGGATTGCCCTACGTGGCTAGACGGCTTTATCGAAGCGATGCAACCGGAGCTGGGACGTACAGACTAGTTTCCCAACTGAACGCGGTCGCTAATACGTTCGTTGACAATGGGACCTCAACGGGCGGGGCGTTGGTCCCTCTGACCATCAAGGTACGATCAAGACTTGACGGCGGTTTGGTGATCGATGCGGGTGCGATTCTAAAGATGCGAGGTTCCCGTATTGAGATCAGCGATGGCGGCACACTCATCGCCGAAGGAACAGCATCCTTACCGATTGTGATGACTAGTCTCAACGACAATCGATACGGATTTGGTGGGACCTTTGATACCGCCAATACCCAAGGAACGCGAACCGCCGATGATGGCGACTGGGGGGGCATTTTCGTCGGGCATGGGAGCTCAGCGTCGTTGGATTACAATCGACTTTCTTTTGCCGGTGGCACTACGAGAGTTGAAGGGGGATTTGCTTCGTTCAACGCAATCGAAGTTCACCAAGCGGATTTCCGACTCGCAAACTCGCGCCTTGAGAATAATGCTGCAGGCAATGAGACCTCGACGTCGTCAACGCGTGTAGGACGAGGATCCAATGCGCCTGGAACGGTTTTTGTCCGTGGGGCTCAACCGATCATTATCGACAATCGCATGAGCAATAATAGCGCCGCCGCTATTAGCATCGATGTGAATTCGTTGACCTCGGACCTCGTTAATGATCATGGGCGAATGTCAGGCGGAATTGGATTGACAGACGACTTCATAGAAAATCAAGGACCGCTCGTATCCGGAAACCGATTCTCTCGCAACGGTATTAACGGCATGTTGGTGCGAGGTCAGACACTCACCACTCAAAGCGTATGGGATGACGTAGATATCGTTCACGTTCTGGAAAACGAGGTTATCTCCTCGAATGCGTACACGTACGGCGGAGTAAAATTACTTAGTAAAAACTCTCAAAGTCTTGTGGTCAAATTGCTTGGTCCAAATGCAGGCTTTACTGCTACAGGAGCCCCGCTGGACATCAACGATCGTATTGGTGGAAGTGTTTCTATTGTCGGTGCACCCTCGGCACCGGTGATTCTCACCTCGATTAGTGATTGCACAGCCGGTGCCGGCTTCACCATTGAGGGGCTTGCTCAGACAGACACCATCAATTCCTGTTCATCGCAATCGATAGTTGGTGCGGACGTCATCGTTATCATGGACGAATCGGCATCCATGACATTTGCGCAACAGTTTTCCATTCAGCTGATTGCAAATTTGGAAGCAGGGTTTCAAAATGCAGGCGTAGGCTCAACCGCCGGGAATCGTTATGGCTTGGTTGGATACGGTAGCGCAAACACAGTTCCAAGATCCATCCCTGTCAGTGCAAGTGGAGATCTGTTTGGTACGGCAGCGGAGTATGGAGTTGCAGCCAATGCGAATTTGGTGGTAGATGGGTTTGAAGAAGATGGCTGGGCTGCAATCGACTTTACCCTAAACAACTACACCTACCGCCCAGAAGCGGCCAAGTACGCGATCTTGGTCACCAATGAAGATCGCGACGAAATCTCGCCGCAAAGCAAACAAGATTTGATCGATCGGCTCAATGCTCAGGGGATCATCCTCAACGGAATCTACGAGTCCACCATTCAAGATTCGACTGGTGCGTTGCCTTTCTTGGCCTTGGACAATCAAACTCGAGTCTACAAAGCAAACGGTGCGGGTGGATATAGAACCGAGCTTGGCGGTAGCGTCGCATTTGCCTTTGGAACAACCGAGGAAGACTACATTGATCTCTCTTTCGCGACCAACGGAATCGCTGGAGACATCGAACAGATTTCGGCTGGCGGGTTGATAACTCAAAGCTTTAGCTCGGCCTTGGTGAACACATTCATCGGACAAGCTGGCGCCGGAGTCGGACAGCCAGGCGACTGGAAGGGAGTGGGGCTGACGACTTACAGCAACGATAGAAACTTTGCTTCCATGTCGGAACGCGAGTCCGCTCGGGCTAGTACTCCAGCGTCGAACGATTCGCCTTCCACTTCGCAATACCTAGGTCAGCTGGCAAAGGTGGCTACGAGCGGAGATGAAAATGCCAGACTGGGCTTTGAAGTCCAAGGGGCTCTCAACAAACTGAGCGATGTCGACGTTTACAGCTTTACCGCCAATGGCGGAACCGAGGTTTGGCTGGACATTGATCGTTCTTCATCAGGCCTCGATACCGTCGTTGAGTTGGTGGCTGCGGACGGAACAATCCTCGCACTGTCCGACGATTCGTATTTGGAAGAGACACAAGCCTCAACCCATCCCCTGTATTCGACTCTGTCCGGAAACAGTGCGAATCCATTGCGGAAAGGATCGCTGATCCAGGTCCCTAAGTCATCGCGAGGCGAGGCCAGAGACGACTTTGGAACCAATCCAAAAGATGCCGGAATGCGAATTGTCTTGCCAGGGCAATCCGATCAAGCAACCTTGTATCATGTTCGAGTTCGCAGTAGCAATCAGTCGCTAGGTCAAGCTGCTGGTACCCCTGCCCTGAGCAATCCTTCTTCGGTCGGCCAAGGGCTGTCGCGAGGATCGTATCAGTTGCAGATCCGACTGGGCGAAGCGCAAGAATTTCCAGGCTCCTCGATCAGCTACGCCGACGTTCGTTTTGCTGCCAGCGGAATAACGTTGTCCGGTGTGCCACGGCATTCACCACTGGTTGGAGAGACGGCCGAAATTCAGATTACCAACAACGATGTTTTCGCAAACGCTCAGGAGCTTGGCAATATCGTTCAAAGCGACCGACAAACCGTTTCCGTGTCGGGAACTTTAAGCAGTAATACCGATGTCGATTGGTTTGCTTTTTCGATCAATTACCAATCGCTGATTAGTCCGTTGGCAAAATACCTTTCAACCGTGTTTGACGTAGACTATGCCGATGGTATAGGGCGAGCGGACATGTCGATGTATCTGTTTGATTCGACTGGCCGATTGGTCCAGTTCGGTGAAAACAGCAACATCCTTGACGACAGAGCAACGGCTGCACGTGGGGCCGACAATACTGACTTGGGGCGTGGATCAACCGGTTCATTGGATCCCTTCATTGGTTCGGTAGAGCTACCCGCCGGTCGGTACTTCTTGGCGTTGACGAATCGAACACAAGTCCCTTCGGTAATAGCGAATCGGTTGAATAGAAATGGTACTCAGAACGATTCAGGCGTTCGTGTCCAGCCGGTCAACAGTGGACGGTACATCGTAGAGGATCGCATTGGTAATGATCGGCGCGGGGCCGCGGCTCAAGCGCCAATCACACCGACATTCCTGCCTCAGTCCTCAAGAGTGGAGTACAAGTTAGGCGATGTGCCCCTGTACTTTAACAGAGACGCCGGACTCAAAGCATCCGAAGTACTCATCGGAAATTCATTCACGGGAGCGGCGACCAACTTCGTCGGGGCCAACACTGAGGACTTGAGAGATATTGCGATGCGTCCCAATGGCGATATCCGCAGTTTCCGAAGCCTTGAGCAGGGCGTTGGTGACGCCAACTTGGCCTACATCAACGTCAACTCTGGGACCGGCGCAACCGCCGTTGTCGGAAACTTCAACAACGTTACTTCTCGGCTTGTCACGACTGTCACCGCAGGAACACCACCTACCGTGACTATCGCTTTGGCAGTTGAAAACGTTGGGATGGATGTGGAAGCCCTCACCTTTGCCGATTTCCAAGGTGCAGAGACCGGATTCCTTGTTGCCAATCGCCAAGGCGGAATTGGCGCTCAATACGTGAATAACATTCTCTATCGATTCGATCCAAACACCGGGGCCGGGATTAGCTTTCCAGCATTAGACAATGCGTTCAACATAGTCACGACAGGGACACCTGATCCTCCAGACATCATACGAGGTGCTGGCACCAGCGTCACGGAGCGAGGATTCATTCAAACAAGTGCTTCTCCGGGTACGATTGCAAGTGCGGTTGCCGTCACTGAAGCAACGGAAGTTGGGGCTTCAACTCGATCGTTGATACGGGATGGTGATACAGTTACCCTCAGGGCTTTTCCGAGCACTTTTGTAACTTTTGAATTCAATTCTGGACCAGAATTGCTACTGAGCTTTGCTCCGAACGCTAGTCCACCAAGGCGATTGAATAACGGCGATCGGTTTATCATTGACGGAGTCAATTATCAGATCGAAACAGGTTCGGTATCCACAGTTCCTCCAGGATTTCGAACGGTCTTTTACAACCAGTCCATGACCAACGAACAGTTCGTTGAAGCCCTCCGTCAAGCGGTCCCTTCGACGATTCAGATAGGATTCGATGGAAATCGTCTCAACTTTGGCAAGGCGACCACAGGATCCTTTGGGACCCTTGTTTCACGAGGCGTTGCAACGGATGTCGGCTCTAGCGGAACCGTGGGAAGCGGCCGTATCCCCGTCGACTTTTTGGCTGGTGATACTGCGGAGACGATCGCGGTCCGACTTGCTCAAACCATGGCCAGCGCAGGCTTTGCTGGACTGTCCGCCGTTGCTAATGGAAACTTAGTTCAGCTTGTTGGGGCAGAGGTCACTGCCACTACCGGCAGTTCTCGATTGGTAGGAGTTGCACCGGGGGGCTTGGTTCGTGGCGTCGCAAGCATTGGTTCCAACCTCTACGCTGTTAGCGACCTCGGTGGCTTGTACCGAGTTAATGGCAATGAATTAGCATCCAACCGAGCAGGTGCCATCGGTACATACGTTACGACGTCCCATCAGTTGCTCGGAATCCGATTCAATGCATTGACAGCAGGGCCACGCAACCTCGACGGAGGCCGCTATGCCAACTTGCTTTTCGGTACCGATTCGAATGGAACCGTCTATGCATTTAACACCAATGGAGAATTGCAGAATGTCTTCGCAAACGGGCAATCGTCTATTTCTTCAGGTATCTTTGGCGTCAACGGCTTGGCGTTTTCAAATCTCGACTTCAACCTATGGCACCAGACCACGCGACGCGGGACTGACGCCGGGCATGGAATCAATACCCCGAACGACGCGAGCGATATCCCCAATACTGGAGACACTAGCTGGTATTTTGGATTTGAAAATCCATTCAATGCTGTTACTGGCAACCCACACAGCAATGCTACTTTCAACACCGCCAATAGCCCTTTGACGACCCCCAAGTTTGGAAATGAGGCAGTGGAGAACACCTACAATTTCGCTGGCGGCGCGTTGGGCGTGCTTGAGAGCCAGTCGTTCTCGTTGGCTGGAATGACGGTTCAAGATGTTCCAACCTTGTACTTCAACTATTTCATGGACAACGATGATGGCACATCGCTCAACAATGCACTGATGACGGACTCGTTCCGCGTTTTTGGAGCCGATGACGCTGGTGTTTGGCATCAGCTAACGACGAACAACACGGATCCAAATGAAATCCTCCTAAACCCAGACGAAGTGGTTGAAAAAACCACCAACAATCTTCCCAATTCCACAACGGCTCCAGGAAGGGCTTGGCGACAAGCTAGGGTCGATCTCGCAATATTGGCTGGCAGTAAAGACTCAAAATTGCGATTTGAATTCAACACTGCAGGCAGCATGGGCTACGGCACGCAACGCGGTGGAGGATTGGAAATGCGCGTTGTTGCTGGCAATCGATTGAGCGACGGGCAAACCTTTACTGTTGGCGGAAAGCAATTCGAAATTGAGTTAGGGTACTCGTTGGTCATCCCATCCGGCGCCAATGTAACCAACGGTGATACGTTCAACGTGCTTGGATTGGACTTCGTATTCTGGAACGGCGTTGGAACTGCCCCCGCTGGAAACATCATCCGTTTTAATGCGACCGATTCACCTGAAGTTTTGGCACAGTCGATTTTCGCGGTGATCAGCACAGCGACTTACCCCAAGCCAAATCAAACCGCAAATCTTGCTGACCCGTCGGGTGGGTCAGATACGATTGACCGGGCGATTCCGATTGGGGTCACTGGGGGAGCGATTCGCGTCACTGGCGTTGGCGCTATCGGAGACAATCCAAACTTGCTGACTGGGGTCGATCGCGATATCGATTTATTCCAGTTGGATTTAGAGGCGGGTTCAAGCGTTGTGTTAACTGCAGCGTCAACGACGGTAGCTGGCGGATCTTCGCTGGATCCGTTCTTGCGATTGTTTGATGCAAGCGGAAATGAAGTTGCTTCCAACAACGACTTCGGCGGAACACGCGACTCAAGGATCCTGTTTAATGTTCCTAAGTCAGGGCGTTACTATCTTGGAGTTTCAGGTTCTTCGAATACTCGATACAACCCAAACGTTGCGAACAGTGGTGCTATTGGCGGTTCGCAGGGACCTTACGATCTATCTGTCGATGTTTCGCCTCGCCTCAATTTTTCAATCGTGGGCAATCGGATCCAAGCAGACGGCGCGACTGCAATTACATTACCTGCCAATTCGCCGTTAAGCCTGATTGGCCAATCGGGACTGAGCAATAGCTCGAACATTCCAGTTTATATTCAGCAAACCATGACCGAAGCTGAGGTTGCCCAACAAGTTGCTCAGGCTATGGAACGTTCTTTGGCCGGCGGATTGGATGGCTATGCGACTTACAAGCAACGCGGAAGCTTCATCGATATTACCGGGCTAACGGTAGGTTCGGCAGGACCATTCAGCGTCTCAACACTTCGCGCAGAAGATCGTTTTTCAGAATACGGTACTGCGTTTCTGCCTTCGGCTACGAGAGCTCAAAACAACGCTTTCGAGGGGCTTTACCTAGATGATTTTATCATCGGTCTTGCCGAGCGAGGGGAAACCGTAACAGGCGCAAGAGTTGATACAAGCTTTGTTTCGGTACCATCTGCCGGAAGCGAAATTTTGGTCGGTCCGTACCAACTCGAAATCCGAGGCGGTCAAGAGTATGGTCAACCACTTTTGCCAACCCAAGATACTCACATCAGACTAACGACAAGTTTTGAGCCAAACCAGCAGCAGTCCCGATCGCAAACCGTTAAGTTCAACGGTTCCTTCAAGATCGCGGATGGCCAAACCATTGTCTTGAATGACGGAATCAATTCGGTGACTTTGGAGTTTGACGACCTGTCGCTGTTACCAAATTCACCTTCTAGGGGCGTTCGACCAGGCAATTTGCCTGTGCCATACAATAGCGCTTTGAACGAGTCAGGAAAAGTCATCGCTTCTCGAGTTCGGGACATTATCAACGCATCCACCGTTCAAGGCCTGCTTCGCATTTCCGCAATATCAAGCGATGGAAGCCTGACCGGTCAAAACACGGATGAAATTTCACTTGTCGGTACGATAACTGTAACCCTACCAAGTTCGGTCGGTGTGGCCCAGTCGCTGTTTCTCGAAGGAGATCGAAACACTCAGCGTGAGCAAGGACAAGTCGTCGTAGAAAATACACGAGTATCGAATTCCGCTGGTTTCGGAATCACATTGAAGGCAGATCCAAGAGATCCTGTTTCCAATTCGCCAAATCCCGGCTCAGTTCGCAACACCATTACGCTCAATAACCAACGACTTGTACCGGGCGCTGTGGTTGTAAACAATGAATTGGTTGGAAACATCGGGGGCGGAATCAATATCGTTGGGGACATTGCAACGGGCAACGTACCGGCAGCTTCTGTTCCGTTTGCTCGAATCGTTAACAACACCATCCTTGGCGGCTCGGTGACGGAGATCGCGACACCACCTGCAGCAACGTTTGGCGACGACTTTTATCGAATAGGATCGATATCCTTCGCAGACTCGATTCGAAGCTACAATCCACGAGCTGGCGGAGGGCCTGTGCCAATTGCTGGCTTGCAAGTTTCAAGCAATGCTATTGGCATTCCTAACTACACGGGCATCGGAGAACCAATCGCAGGACAAGGAGTCGTTTCGCTTGGACGCGGTGGGAGCTTGGTCGTTCAGTTTACTAACAATATACTGACTGGCTCGGACGATCCCCGCGCGGATCTTGCGATATACGAAGTCGGCTCAGCTGAACAAGTAAAAGTTGAAGTAAGTTCGGACGGAGTAAATTATACTTCGGTTGGATTCGCATCCTTTGTCAGCCGATACATCGATTTGGACGCATTCGGCTTCAACTCGCTTAGCCAGCTCTATTTTGTCCGCCTAACGGACCTAGTTAATGAAGGGGCATTTACAGGGGACTCTGTGGGCGCTGACATCGACGCAGTCGGAGCGATTTCAAGTCGACCGGGACAAGCCTCTGCACCAAGTGGTATAGGCATTCGAGTGGGAGGAAATGCAAGCCCAACAATTATTAACAACATCGTTGCAAATAATAGTTCTGGTATCTTTGTGGACTCGACCAGCACCTCGACGGTTGTCGGCGCAACGCTTTTCCAGGGAAACACTGCAAACACGACCGGATCAGCCTCGCTAGGTCAATTCCCAATAACGGCCCCAATCACAGTTCCATTGTTTACGGATGCTGCTGCTCGCAATCTGTATCCCGTTCCGAACTCGCCTGCAATCGATGCAACTATCGATACATTGGTGGACCGATCCGCCCTTCTATCGGTAAAACAACCGCTTGGACTTGCTGCCTCGCCAATAATCGCTCCGGCAACAGACATCAACGGTTTACTGCGAGTGGATGACCCGACTGTGGAAACCCCGCCTGGACTCGGCGAAGGAATTTTCAAAGATAGAGGAGCTGCTGACCGCGCTGACTTCGTTGGTCCAAATGCGATTGCCATCCATCCGTTTGATAATGATGCATTAGGTGAGGACGCAAATCCGGCCGTCGGGATAGTCGAATTGACCAATCGGACTCTGACGTATTTCGATGTTCAGATTCTTGATTCATCGCAGGTTGGAAACAAATCTCAGGGTACTGGCGTCAACGCTAAGACTGTCACTCGGAATTCTGTTTTGCTTTACCAAAATGGTAAGATTCTAGTCGAGAGTTTGGATTACCGTTTCGGGTTTGATCCTACAAATAACATCGTTCGCTTGACGCCATTGTCTGGTGTGTGGGATAGCGAATCCGTTTACCAAGTTCGATTCATCAACACGAACGAATCTGCAATCGATTTAGTTGCTCCGAAGCAAATCGTCGATGGCACAACCTATACGATCTTGGATACGTCAGGTGCGAACACTTCTTATGAACTGGATACGGGAATACGCCTCAAGGTTCCGGCGTCGGCAGACGGATTCACGACGACTGCCGTAGATGGGACGATTTTCCGTGTAGACGACGGATTTCGTCGAGTGACTTTTGAATTCGATAACAATGCTGTTGTTGGATTAGGCAACATACCCATCCTGATCGATTCTCAGGATCCGGCCACGGTCCTGGCAAAGAAAGTCGCGACGGCCATCGGCAGCGTCGGACTCAACCTCTCCGTCAAAGTCATTGGAGGCAATGAGCTGCAGATACTTGGCAGCACTTTGGTAACATTTATTGCTGTGGATAGTCGGATATTGGTTTCGGGCCGCGCAGGAACGACCCCAGCGTATGGACTACAGATTCCAACTGCAGACGGTTTGCCAGCAGGAGTAGCTGACGGCCAAACCTTCTCGATTCAACGAGGTGACACTACGCTGGTTTTCGAATTCGATGATAATGGCGGGGTTGGAATCAACAACATTCGCGTTCCATTGAATTCAGGCTCCACGGATAGTCTCGCTGCATCAATTGTCAACGCTATCAATGGAACTAGCTTAGGGCTATCGGCCACCGCTTCGCCAGGCGGGCTAATTGCAGTTGGTGCGCAGGCCGATTTGCGAATTCAAGCCACGAGCACTGTGCTCAAGGTCGTTGGAGTCGCAGGACGCCCAGCTACTATCCCCGTTACTCTCGATCTTTCGGAAATTTTGACTGCTTCACAAGCAGCCAAAGTACTCCTCGACAAGATTGCTGCTAGCAGCTTGCCAGGCGTCCAGTTAACGCAGCTCGCTTCAACAATCCTTATCGAAGGCGCACGTGGGGTTGCAGGCTTGGGTGCATTCCCAGTCAATGGTGTCCGTGACCTGGCGGGCAACGCCATGCGTGCAACGGATGTAGATGGAAAGACCTTCGTGACGATTTTCTTGGGTGAAGGCCTCGATTACGGTGATGCAGCAGATCCGCTGTATCCAAGCAAGAAGGCAAGTAATGGCCCAACGCACGTAGTCGTAAGCGGTTTCTCAATCGGACCAACCGTGACTGCAGATGCGGACGCGCGAGTCATCGACTTGGATAGCGATGATGGCGTTACCGTACTACCATTGACGGCATCTTTCGGCGGCTCCATCATTGTCAATGTTCAAGGCATCACGAACTCTCGACCGGCGTTTATCAATGCATGGCTCGACGCCAACGGGAACGGAACGTTTGAATCGTTTGAAAAGATTCCCGTTAGTGGTCGAGTAGGAAACGGCAATAACCCGATATCGATTCCTCGAACGCTCATTCCAGGCTCCTCCAAGACCACAGCACCTGTTGCGATACGTGTCCGAATGAGTTCCCAGGAAGCTCTTGGGCCGACCGGTCCTGCACCTGATGGTGAGGTGGAAGATTACTACGTCAACATTAATCGCAATCCATACACTAACCCAAACAACAAACTGGATGTGAATGGCGACGGAGGAGTTTCCCCGTTGGATGTGTTGCAGTTGGTCAATTACATCAACTTCAACGGTTCTGGCCAACTGCCATTCCCGGTAACAACGGCCCCACCTCCATATCTTGATGTCGACGGAGATGGCTTTGTTGGTCCGTTGGATGTTATCACGGTGATTAACTTCATTAACTCACAGACATCCGGTGGCGGTGTAGGTGAAGGTGAAGGCTTTGCGTCGGATCAGTGGATTTCCGCTACTACAGTAGCAGCTCCCGCGGTGCCGTCGGCGACTACTAAGTCCAATAGAAGTCAAGACGATTTGGCGTCGCCAGCCATTCAGTCTCTAGATTCTTATCTGGCTAAGGTCGCATCCGATGTTGGCCCAGCATTGGCCGTCGATCAACTCGACTGGTCGTCCGTGCTGCTACCGGAAGTTCCAGATCTGGAAAAGCACTCTGACTCTGCTCTATCGCTAGCGATCGAAGACATCCTTGGAAGCCTTTTGTAATTCGCTAGGCGAGCTGCACTATTAAAAAGCTTGCCCGAATACTACACTATGTCTGCAAAAGCCAATTGATAGAACTCTGCCACCCTTGGAAGTCAGAACTCGCTAGTCGATGTCGAATTTAGTCATTTCAGAGAAACGCGCAACGCGGATTGCGAATGTACTTTCGATTGCGATCCCTGTCCTGGTGGCGATTCTTCTGGGGATTCGTACCAAGGTGGATCTGGGTGCCTGGACCAGGATTTTGCCTCATGCGATCGGCGTCATCAACACGCTTACCACCGTCATCCTAATTGTTGGTCTGATATCGCAAAGGGCTGGCAAGATAGGATTGCACCGTTTGGCGATGACAACTGCTTTTTCGCTTGGTGCCCTGTTTTTGGTTTGCTATGTAACGTATCATTTATCGAATCCCTCAACGCAATTCGGCGGTAGTGGATCGCTTCGCCTTATTTACTATTTCGTTCTAGTGTCTCACATTGGTCTGTCACTAGTCGTTCTACCCTTAGTGCTACGTGCATTTCTTTTCGCTCTAACAAATCAAATCGCAAGGCATCGACGCGTTGCTAAATACGCTTTTCCCATCTGGCTGTACGTTTCAACGACAGGCGTCATTGTTTACGTATTGATTTCGCCTTACTACAACCAAGTCCGTGGCTGACGCTGCTGGCGTCAGAGCAGATCCGAACTGTCGATCCGTTTTCATCCGACATATTCGATCAGCCGTGCACGAATATGCGGCGGGATTATTAAGCTAGTCATTGAGCCATCGATCTGCGAACAACACACGCTGGTTATTTTGCCCGTCGCGATAAGCGTGTCACCGATAGATAGACGATGTTGATAGGTTACGCTCTTTGTTCCGAGCAAAGCGATTGTCGTCTGCAACGATATCACCTCCTCAAACTTAGCTGGCGAAATAAAATCGCATTCTACCCTTACTCTGGGCCAACTTTCGCCGGAACTAGAAGAGGCAACACTGAGGCCCAAAAATCTCAGCAGCGCATGTTCTGCTTGCTCCATGTAGATAATGAGCGATGAGAAATGGGCGATGCCAGCCGCGTCGGTTTCGCAAAATTCAACACGACGCTCAGAACTAAAAACCGAAGGCATTACTCTCCAACGTAAGGCATTAACGCCATGAAGCGAGCGCGTTTGACTGCCTGGCTAACAGCATGCTGGCTGGCAGCTGAACAGCCAGATTTTCGGCGGCTGACAATGCGACCGTGACGATTCACCAGTTTTGTAAGGAGTTCAATGTCTTTGTAGTCCACGTACATCGGACGAGGCCTTTTGCCATCGACTAGAAGTGGGTCTCGTTTTTTGATTTTGGTCCGTAGACGCGCCCTTTTTCGAGGAACTCTTTTTCCATTGGGGGGGCGACGTGAATTGAACATAGCCAGCGAGTTTAGTGAAAACGAATTGAAATGAAAAAACGCAGCGCGTTTCGGGTTCGGTATGTTAGCCGTTCGCCATTATTCCTTCAATAGCCAATGCGATCCATTTTTCTTGGTGCAATTTGCCGGGGACTTAAGGGAACCATTATCTCCTACAATCCGCAAAACCCCGGGTGTACTCTGGCGAGTGCTGCAACCGTCTGACAATCCTCCCAAGTATTTTGCAATGAATTCCGATGATCTTGCTGGAAATCAAGTTTCTATTGGAATCCAGTTATGCAAACAACGTGTCCTCTAACATCGCCAATTAAGGGGACTTTTCGTCAATTGGGGATCCGGTCGAATCTCGCAAGCGTCGACATTCTTGGGCAGGCACTTTGCAGCTCCTACGAGCAGATTCGGTTGAGCGCACTGCTCACCTTGCTCGAACGCGGGGGCCCTGCGGAGATGTCGAAAATTTTAGAAAGGATCGATTTGTGCAATGACGCCGAATTGCCTTTGATTGCCAGTCACGTTTCATTGCTTTCGGTTCCGATCGAAGCGGGACTCGCTGACCGAGATCCCTTAAAACGTCAAAGGTCGTTGTGTGCGATTGCTAAACTCAAGATCGCGTCTCTATTTCATCACCTGGTTCAAGCGGCTCAAAATCCCGAAGACTCTCAACAGATTGTTGCGGCAGAGTTAGTTATGGTTCTTGCCACACGATTGGGGGCCGAAGCCAGAGCAAAAGGACGAACAAACAACGTCATTCGAGAACAACTTCTTATCGATCTATGGCAGTCTGTGCTGCAATTTAACGATCACCGGATTCTGCATATTGTTGAAGCTTGGTTGTGCGCTTCGCATTGGGACGATGAGGCATTCAAGAATCTTTTCAGGCCTACGCCTGGCGAAACAACCTATCGAATTGTTTTACGTCAGCTGAAGCATTCTCACAGGGTTCCAATCATTGAACTTTTGGCTGGCGTCATTTGGAGCAACGGGCCAAGTCCGGAAGCCGTTCAAGCGTTAGGAGATAGCACCGAACGAAATGTCGTAGTGCAACTTGCGGAACTCGCTCATCGGTTTGGCGTCACACCGTGTGCAACGAAAAACCTTGCTTTGAGAATCCCAATTCAATGTTTGGAGCACTTTGATTTCTCGGACAAAACATACTCGATACAGAATCGGTGCGCCACGCTAATGTTGCTTCTGGCCTCCGATACGACCCCAGACAAAGTCCTGCGAGGCATTATTCAACTGCTCGAAACGCTAGATCCAACCGCGGATCAAGCGTGCTGCGATGCACTTCGAGGCCTCAGGTCATTGAAGCCCGAGATCGTATTGATGGTACTAAGCGATTGTTTTGAGGTGCCGGGTATGGAACCGTATGAGCCACCTCCCTGGAAGTCCAACCTGAGATTGGCGTTGGAACGACTGATTGAATTATATCCACATCAGTCCGAGTGCGTTCGACGCAGTATAGAGTATGCGTTTTCTGACTTTCGTTGCGAAGAACTTATCAAACACCTTGATGACTGGCCAGAATCGCACTTAAAAGCCTACGCCAAGATCGTTCGAATTTCGGAAGTTGGCTACATCGACTACATTGAAAGGGATTGTCAATCCCAATCGGCAGTGAAGCGATGCCGTGCGATCCACGCAATTCGATTTCTAGGTATGGAAAATGGTCTAGCCGACATCACCTTGGATGCGTTGCAAGACAAAAGCGAGAAAGTTCGCATTGAGGCGATCTACGCCGTCGCCGCGGGGCGCAGCCGTGCCGAAGCGATTGAGACTCTGCGGCCCTTGACTCGAGACGAAGAACCATCCGTCATAACCGCTGCGAATTTTGCGCTGTCCAGCCTGGGATTTTAGCAAACCATGAAGCACGATTTACTAGTTTGCATTTCGGCGATACAACGCATCGAAGGATACGATCGATTGATCGTTAAATGGTGGTGGCTTAGCCTACCCGTCTTGGCTTTTATGGTCTTGCTTGCCATTTGGAGATTGACGCTTTTGACCGTCCTTTGGTGGAAAAAACCAAGGTCGAATCCAAATGGCCTTTTCAGGCAATTGGCAAGGATTCATCGGCTGAACGCGAAAGAAAAATCACTCCTATTCGGACTTGCTCAAAAACTTCCAGATGGACTGTCAGCCGCAATTCTTTTCGCGGATCCTTCCTGTTGGGCCTGGAAACAAGTTGAAGATCTGAGCAACCTCGAGAAGTTGGAAAAATTGTACGCCAAGATCTTTGGGTTTCCTCGTGATAGCCAACAGAGTTGATGGTATAAACTCGATAATTCGCCCTGTTTGGTATTGGATCGATTGGAGAGTTTTTCGTGTCAGATATTGATAGCAAGCTTGTGCAGCTCGGATTGTCGCTTCCGCCTGCCCCCAAGCCCGTTGGACTTTACAAGCCGATGCTGATGGTCGGTAATCTTGCATATTTGTCCGGCCATGGCCCTCTACAATCCGATGGAAAACTCATACTCGGACGAGTCGGGGCAGACATGAGCCTTGAACAAGGTCAAGCTGCCGCTCGGCAAACGGCTCTCGCGATGCTCGCGACTCTAAAAGCAGGATTGGGTTCATTGGATCGAATTGTCCGCGTCGTGAAGATTCTAGGTTTGGTTCGTTGCACAGACGACTTCGGGCAATCCCCAGCCGTTATCAATGGATGCAGTCAACTGTTTGTCGACCTCTGGGGTGATGATCTTGGGATTGGCGTTCGCAGCGCCTTGGGTACCAATGCTCTGCCTGGTGGTATGGCGGTCGAAGTAGAAGCTATCTTCGAAATCAAGCCGTAGTCATGACCGAACGCCAAACCCTTTCGTTCATTTCCAAGTCCCTGGAGCGAGCAGGGCTCCATCCAAAAACCAAGTACGGACAAAATTTCCTCGTCGATCTCAACTTGCTTGATATCCTAATCAAGGGATCGGATATTCAAAAAACGGATGTCATCCTTGAAGTGGGAACCGGTATGGGCTCGTTGAGCAAGCTCATGGCCCCGTTAGCTGGAGCGGTGGTTACGGTCGAAATCGATCGAGACCTGCAAGCATTGGCGGCAAAAGAGCTTCGAGGTTTAAAGAATATTACGATGCTCTCTTGTGACGCGTTGCGCAACAAGAACCATATGCGTGAGGACGTTTTGATTGCGGTTCGTGAATCTTTGGCTAGCATCCCAAATTCCAGATTCAAGCTCGTTGCGAATCTTCCGTACAATGTCGCAACGCCGATTATCAGCAATTTGCTAACGGTAGACCCGTTTCCTGACCGCATGGTTGTTACGATTCAAAAGGAGTTGGCTCAACGGATTGTTGCAGAGCCTGGTTGCAAGGACTATAGCGCGCTGACCATTTGGATGCAAAGCCTTTGCGATTGTGAGATCCTTCGGATTCTACCCCCAAGCGTTTTCTGGCCAAGTCCTAAGGTCGACTCAGCAATCATTCGGGTTACACCCAATGCGGCCAAACGCAGTCGCATCGTGGATCTTGAATACTACCATTCTCGACTTCGCGCGCTCTTTTTCCATCGACGTAAGTTCTTGAGAAGTCAGTTGTTCACCGCAACGCAAGATGACCTTTCAAAACCGCAAATCGATGAGATTCTCGCAAAACTTGGACTCGCGCCAAATCTTCGTGCGGAGCAACTCTCTGTCGAACAAATCATTGAGCTCCTTGAGGCAACTCGGGCGATGACGGAAGCGAACCCAGTGACCGAGAAAGCTTAGGGACAAAGGCTGAGCATGTTTACAGGACTCGTTGAAGCCAAAGTACCGTTAGAGGAGACGTTCCTTGAGGGGACAGGAAAACGCATGAGCTTTGACCTCGGCCCAGTTTGTGAGGGAGTTTGCATCGGCGACAGCATCGCGCTAAATGGCTGCTGCCTGACGGTAGTTGCAAGGGATGGAACGAAGTGTTGGTTTGAATTGGGGGCCGAAACGCTTTCGCGAACCAGCCTTGGCAGGCTTGAAGTTTCCGATACCGCCAATTGCGAGCGTTCGCTGAAGGTGGGCGATCGGCTAGGCGGCCACTATGTGACTGGGCATATCGATGGCCTCGGCATCCTCGAACGTCGTCGCGACGAAGGTGAATGGTCCTACTTCCATTTCAAGGCACCGTTAAGCTTGCTTCGCCAAATGGCTTCCAAAGGATCTATCACGGTCGATGGGGTTAGCCTAACCTTGGTCGATGCAAACGATGAGTTCTTCAGTGTTGCCCTAATTCCTCACACGCTGGCCAATACAACCCTCGGTCGTTTGAAAGTCGGTGACCAAGTGAATTTAGAGACCGACATACTTGCCAAATATGTTGAAAGAGCCGTTCGCCTTGTTTAACTTAAAAGCAGAACAATCCAACAGGACAAGCCTGCGGTATTTCTGAATCCCACCGGCGTGAAGGTTGTACAACTTTAGAACGCCCCAATGGGCTTGCCCATTGGAGGAAAAGTTTCCAGACTAGAAGCGATCGCATCAATCATTACCCGCCTCCCCACCCAGTCCAACGCCTGTGGCGTTGGACTGGGTGGGGAGGCGGGCGTTCGCGTGGCACACGCCTCTAGCCCAAAAAGCGTTGGCTCCAACGAGACGAGCTCGTTGGGGGCCTGCAAAAACTCGTTGGGGCCTGCAAAAACGCCCTACAAACTAATAGCTTTCATGGCGTTGAGTAGTTGGCCTATCTCGTCTTCGGAATGCTCTACCGAAAGACTGATTCGCAGCAAGCTTTTATTTTCGGGGACGGTCGGCGGTCGAATGGCAGGAATAAAAACTCCTTCGGCAAGCAACCTTTCACCCAAATGCGAGACCTTTACGGTGTCGTTGATGTAAACGGGAACGATCGGGCTTTCGCCGATTCCAACTTCGAATCCCAGGGCTAACAGACTACATCTAAGTTCACTTGCTTTTCTTGCAAGTGCCATACGTTCGGACTGCATGCCATGCGCTATTGAAATTGCTTTGCGAGCGGCGGCTACGTTGGGAATGGTCGAAGCAGTGCTGTAAATCCACGACCTAGCGTGGTTGGTCAGCCAATCGATCAACACTGTTGATCCAGCAACAAATCCGCCAACGCATCCCAAAGCTTTGCTCAATGTTCCTATGCTAACTATTCGTTCACCAGGAACACCGATATGCTCTAGCAGGCCACGTCCGCACTTTCCAAACACACCGGTGGCATGTGCTTCGTCTAGGAAGCACTGCATATCGAATTCAGAACACAGCGAGTGAATATCTTGAAGCGGCGCCAAATCGCCATACATGCTAAAAACCGAATCGGTCGCAACGAAAGCAAATTTTCCCAACTGTCTGTTTTGCTGGACTAGGACGCGTAACGCCGCCATGTCGCAATGCGGATAAACAATTACCCGCGCTCTGCTCAAACGGCATCCGTCGATCAGACTCGCATGGTTCAGACTATCGCTGAAAATTATATCCCCTTTGGACGCAAGTGCTGCTACTGTCCCAACGTTTGCTGCATAGCCGGACGAGAACACAATTGCACTCTCGGTTTCCTTGAAGCCCGCGATCGATAACGCCAATTTTGCATGCTCATCGGATTGCCCCGTAACCAAGGGGCTCGCGCCGCTGCCAAATTTCCGAACCGACTGGGTTGCCTCGAATGCAGCATTCTGGACTTCGGAATTCCAGGCAAGTCCTAGATAGTCGTTGGCTCCAAAATTGATTGCCACGCGGCCGTTTCTCGAAATCGTGGTTGAACTGAGTGGCTGAGATTCGATGATTCTTCGGCTTAGGCCCAGATGGTTTCGAACCTTTAACGAGTGCTCTAAGTGTGACCAGAAGTCTGGATGTGTCGATTTATCCGACAAAATATGTCGTTCCTGATCGGTAGATTGGGGAATCGGGTTTGATTTGGCAGGTTATATCATCAATAATTGCGGAGTTCATTCCGTGAGAGCTATATCGGCATTGGAGCGTAAGAATCTAGTCATGCAAATGCTAGAGCCAAACCTATTGATCACCGACGATGATCGTGACTTTCGATTGTCCCTAGGAGAAGCTCTTTCTCGACGTGGGTACCGAACCGTCCTAGCAGCCGATGGACTAGAGGCGTTGGAAGTAATTCGCAGCCAGCATATCCATCTTGCTTTGTTGGATGTTCATATGCCGCGGCTGGATGGACTTGGGATGCTGCAGTCGTTGCGAGATGCTTGTTCGACTTTGCCTTGCATACTTATGTCAGCAAAGATGGATGAGTCGATTGTCTCTCGAGCAAGACAATTGAGAACCAACCAAGTCTTATCGAAACCGTTCAGCCTAAATCTCTTGGCCGACACGATTCGAGCTCTCCTGGATCAATCCTACGGCTCAAAGTAGGGTCGCACGTGCCGGGCGCGACCTACTTTCTTTGCCGTCCCTTGCCGGACATGGACTGGGAGGCGTTCAGCGACAACTGGAACAACGACGTG
>JANLUJ010000129.1:0-7778 GCA_031363425.1 Pirellula sp. | reverse complement strand
TGGACTTTCACTTTTTCCAATTCACTTCCGGATTCACCGGCACCGTGCAAGAAAAGAACAAGCGGCCAAGCCTTGTTCTCCGCATACCCTTTCGGTAGATGGAGAAGATACTCGAATACGACAGGCACTTTGATTTCGCCTTCGAAACGCTTGGCTGTTTGATCCGCACCATTTTGGCCACATACCCGTCGATCTTCGATGGCTAGCCAGGCCGAAAAGCTCAAGGCAACGCAAAGTAAAGTACGCAGAAGCATTCTATTCATCATGGTGGTTTCCAATTGTCTGGATAGGAAGGGTTTGGAAAGGAGGAAACAATGTAATCGATTTTTTGGACACATGGTGCTCAGTCTGCAAAGACGTTCTCACGTTCCAATCGCAGTTGGAATGCATCCGAGACCTTGGTCATGAACTGGCATCGACTGGACCACCAGATCATGTCGATTGCTCGAGTATCTCCGAGAGTCTCTCGCAAGCGCTGTACGTCGCTTGGCGCGACGGTTGTCGGGGCTTCGGTCAGCTTCGTTGCAAACTCAAATGCCGCTTGTTCCCCTTTTGAGAAACTGGACCAATCACCGCTCGACAATCGCGAGGTTCTATCTGCAATCCCCGGTTGTTTTAGGCCGCCGACCTCCATGAGCATCTCGCAGTGCCCCATGCAGTAATAACATTTCAATCCTCGCGTCACGACCCAAAACACGCTTTCTTCAAAAACACGGTCTTGATGGGCTTCTTGCTCGAAGACTCGCAAACACTTGATCCAAGCTGGGCCTAGCTTGGGCTGGTAACCAACCACCACTCGGCTCCATCGGATCTGCAATGGTCGTCGATAGAGACCTGGAGGCAATTTGGGCGATATCGAATCCCAATCTGGGACAGCGATTCGCGGATTTCGCTCCCGCTGGTTCTCAAGCATCTGTTGAATGGTGGTGAAGCCCAAGCTTTTCAAAGCCTTCGCATCTTCATTCGAAATGCTCTTGGGTGCATCTATTTGTTTGTCCAAAGCGATGCTAGCCAGCAGCTCCTCTCGGTCTTCTCGGGACGCGGACGGAGTATTGGCGCCATTGGGCATTGAGTCGACGAAGTGAATGCGGATAGGTTCGGAATTCCCGTCAGCAACATCAGCTATTCCAAGCGCCCATAGCAAGCGATCTTGAAAACAGCCGTGCGCAATGCGAAGAACCAAGCCAACCATGGCTTCGTCCCCCAACTTGGTCTGCAGTGACACGTATTGTTGGTCGGTAAGCGATTGGCCGAGTTCCGCCATTTGACGAGCGAAGGCGAAGACCTCATATTCGAGTGGAGGCAGGTCTTTTGGATTCTTTTCCATTGCGTCGATGATCGATTGAGAATTAGCTCTTTTAAGATCTGCAATTGCAATCGCCATTCCATACGCGGACTTGTGATAGCTTGCCATCGAATACCGAGCGACACCCGCCAGCTGCGGTCCACTTCTATTCGCAGGGAGCGTTAATGGCTCAGTTCGATATAGCGTCTCCAATTCGAGCAACGCTGCGGTAGTATGCGGCAGTGTCCGAGCGAGTTTTCTTGCCCATGTTGGCAATGGCGTACTCTTTCCTGTATCGGCAACTGGCAAAGATGTCCACGCTACTTGAAGGCTTTGCGATGCCGGCCAGCCTGAGTCGGCTTGCCCAAAGCACGTTGAGCCGTGCAACCAAACTACAAAAATAAATATTGGATATGCTTTAGTGAGTTTCTCCAAAAATGTGGCAGGCATCGTAGAATCTCCAACGCGATCGTTCAATTAATTGGTTTTAGGCGAGCGGCAGTTTGCAATGTACCAATGAATTCATTTCCTGAGCCTGAGGCGCTAGCCGATTTCGCGCTGCGTGGCTCGGCTAGCGCCTCAGGCTCAGTGGTAGTTTCCAGTCTGCCACTCACCTTAATACAACATGTCACCCTCGATTTATTGTATCGTAGTGGAAGACGACTCACGGCTGCCTTGCATTTTTCTTCTGAACTTCGATGATCAAAAAACTCTGGCAACTCAAGCTTGATTTAATACTGATCCTATTTGCGATAGTCGGCGGATATTTGGCGTTGCAATCCGGAATGGAACGAGCATCGTTCACTGCGCATGTAACCAGAATCGAAAAAAAAATTGGGACGTTTAAAATAACAGACCCAACGTTGATCCACATTCAGGCAGTAGAAACGGAGAATCCTCTAGAATTCGCTTGGCGGGTCTATCTGCCAGCCAACTATTTTATGAACCTCGTTCAGTCATCTGATACCGCTGGGGCCACTTCAAGTTGGAGCACAAACGTCAAGCCAGCGGAATTCATGGCTCGAGTCATCTTGCGTGAAAGCAACGGACTATTGGAATGCTACAGTAGTTTCAACTCGGCGAGCAGCGTTCGAGTATTTCAAGGATCCTTGTACGCCGCCGCAGTTCGCGAACAGTTTGGACGCCTCAATATCGAACAACTTGGCAAATCGGAACTCACCACGCACGCGCCCAATAGGGACCTTACTTTATTAAAGATATCCTTGCCGACGGAATTGCTTCAATCCATGAAATTGGATTTCATCGATCCCAATAGCAACGCCTTAACGGGCGAGATAACTAAAGTACAGATTTTGAAACCCCCGGGTACCTCCTTTTCTATGCCAGGACCTGAACCTTGAAAGGAAGCGATCCACAGCGGTCTGGATTAGATCTTCGGCCACACCGATTTGGGATGCAGATCGGTCTACGTCAAATCCTCTTGTTCACGCTTTGCGTTGGAGTATGGCTGGCGTATTCGGTCAACCAATCGGAGAACGCCAAGTTGAAAACCAAGCTCGTCGTATTGGGGAAGCTTTCTCCAGAACTGACGGTAGTAGACCCAACCCGAATCGCGATCGTATGCATCGAGTCAAAGTGGTTCTCCTCAAAGCGCTGGCGAGTGTATATTCCATCCGACAATTTTCAACTATGCGTCGCTACCGAAAAGATTGACCAGTTCGGAATTCCAGAAAACTACAAAAGTAGTCGCTTGCCAATTGGCTCCTACGAAATTCAAATCGATGATCAGAATGAATCGAATGGTCTTAGGGTCCTCGTATCTTTGGATGGCAAGACGTGTATGGATATCCATCAAGAAGAGGTGGGAAATGCAGGCAGCTGGTCGAGTACGCGAGATGATATGGGACATAGTCAACAATTCATTGGAAATGGACCAATCGATCTCCATCGACGACGCAATTCTGTTCCGGTTCCAGGGGTTCCTGGCTCTACCATGACGCCCACGGTCCCATCGGATGGTGTATTGCTGTGGATCCAACCCAACTCGCCAAGTTAAGCGGCATCGCAAATGCGGCCGTTATTCCTAACCCTTCGCCTTATGGACTGCCAAATCGTGCCTCACCTAACCATTCGATTTTGCCAAACTCTGTTTCTGTTCTGCGGCTCCGTTGCCTGGATCAGTTTGCCTGAGATATCACGTGCCCAAGAGCCGAACCCGAGCAAAGTCCCGTTTTCACTGGCTGATTTCCCGGGACTTGAAAAGGAATGCTTGGCCACGCTTGAAAACGAAGACCTTGCCGAATCGGTATTGAAGAGAATTGAATCGAAATACGAAGCTGAACAACAACCGGACGCAGTTCGCATGTTGGCTGCCATTTTACGCGGATCCGATATGGGCATGGGGGGCGGTTGGTTTGGGCCGGCCAAGCAACAGTACGATTGGAAGTGGATCGCTTCCCGCCACCAACTCGAAGAGGACGAAAGCCTAAAGAAGAGCGACTTCCTGGGCGATCTACTTTTCTTCGAACGACTAGATCGAAACGGCGATGGGGAGTTGAAGAAAGACGATTTCGACTGGAGTTCATCGAGCCCCTTTATGCGAGAACAAGGCGTAGCGAATTCGATCTTCAGACAGATCGACAAAGGGCAAGACGGCAAAGTCTCAAGGGATGAACTATTGACATTCTTTGACAAAGCAAAGGGTACTAGCAACGAGCTCGCAATCGATGCGTTTCGACGTGCTCTCGGCTTGGGGAATAGTGGCGGTGGCTACTTTCCCGGGGACGCGCCAACACCCGAGCGGCTTCTTCGAGGCTTCTTTTCCAGCGAATTGGGCTCGCTTCAGGAAGGACCGAAGGCCGGAGAGAAAGCGCCCGATTTTGAACTGACCACCGAAGATGGCACGAAGACTATCCGTTTGTACGATTGGATTGGAAAGAAACCAGTCGTCCTAATCCTAGGCAATTTCACTTGTGGACCGTTTCGAAGAACCTATCCCGACTTCGATGAAATCGGCCAACGCTACAAAGACCAAGCCAACTTCTTTGGCATCTACGTCCGTGAAGCACATCCCGACGATGGATGGATGATGCAGTCGAACACGAAAGTCGGCGTGAAGCTCAATCAGCCCAAAACGATCGAAGAAAGAACGGCCGTGGCTAAGACATGCGCCACTCAATTGAAATACTCGATGCCGTTGTTGGTGGATACCATGGACGATCGTGTTGGCAACCTATACAGCGGCATGCCGGCGAGAGCCTACGTCATCGATATCGAGGGCAAAGTAACCTATCAAGGTGGCCGCGGCCCATTTGGTTTTCGCCCCGCCGAGATGGAGCAAGCGTTGATCATGACTCTAATGAAGTAAATCAGCGCGGTTGCTTAGAACTTAGGCGACAAGCAGGTTTAACCCCAGCACAACGCGCAAGTTTTGAAGTTGCACATTCCTTAGAGCCGAGGGCTCGACAGAACTTAGCCGGTGGTGAAACCGATGAAACCACCGGTATCGGAGTAAATTGCGAGTCCGAGTCCCGGAGGGACGGCACCGCAGACTTGTCCTGCTGGCTTGTTCTGCTTCCAAGCTATACTGGCGAACGGCCCCGCGATTATTGCAAGCATTCGAAAGTGGGAACGCCTCACGTGGCAGTTTTCAGTTTGCCGGTCGCACAACAGCTTTTGCTTCAATGATCGCGAGTTTCCTTGATCGGAATATTCCGCAAGGTCGATACATTTCGCATGGTGTCGCAAGCTGATCGAAGACCGCTAAATGCCTTTCAGACAATAAGTTTGCTGTCGTTGGCTGTTTTCAATGTCTTGAGTTGCGTCGGATGCTCATTGGGTCCCCGCTCGCTATTGCAAAGTAGGCTCCGATACAATGACGCGGTCAAGACAACTTCGGAAGAGCAATTGCTCCTCAACATTGTTCGTTTGCGATACACCGATACTCCAAGCAGTCTGGCCATTTCCAGCATTGCTGATCAACAGGAGGTGGTAGCGGGGCTCGGTATTGTTCCCTTTTTTACTTCGGCCGGTGCCGGCGATTTTGGAAGCTTTCGGAATTCTATCCTTCCGCAAGCACAGGTGTCTGGTACGACACGTCCAACCCTGAGCTATACACCGCTGGACGACGAAGAATTTACTCGACGGCTCTTCTCGCCCATCTCGCTTGAGGGCGCGGCCTATCTCTCGAAAACGACTTGGCCAATCTCAACCGTGTTTCGACTTTACCTGGAAAATCTCAATTGGGTTTCCAACGCGGAAACGGCCAGTGGGCCAACTCCGCTTGACCCACCCGAATACGCGACATTCATGGAAGGTGTTCAAGCTCTTCAGCGCCTTCAAGATAAAAATTTGATTACGTTGTTCTCTGAGGATCGCGAGAAGTCCGTTTCCGGCACGTTTGCGCTCAATGAAAACAATGCCAAAAATGCAATCGAATCGATTCAAAAGGACTTAGAGCTCAAAGCAACTGCAGACGGTGTGACTCTCATTCGTCACGAAAAACAGCCGGTAATGCGTGTCGATCAACTAGTCGATAGAGACTCTGATTGGTTTGTTTTTTGCAATGCATTCAAGCTCAACCCAAACAAAAGAACGTTCGATCTGACTTCGGAAAAGCTGGATCCTTTTCTAAAAGACATGCCGACAAACGGCTTGGATACGCTCGATCTCGAAACAAGATCGTTGCTCCAAGTTCTATTCTTTGTTTCCCAAGGCGTAGAGGTACCATGCGAACACTTGACGAGCGGAATCGCCCCCCGAACGAACGGCTACGGTGCCGAACCATTTGATTGGCAACAGGTCCTAGGAGGACTTTTTCGTGTGCGTAGCGTTTTATCGAAAAAGCGTCCGCCGTGTGCTCACATCGCCGTGCAATACAAAGGGTATTGGTACTACATCGATGAACGGGATCGCGATACGAAGTCGACGTTTGCGCTCTTGATCGAAGTGTCGAGGCTCGAGCTAGAATCCACCAAGGCGAAAGCCCCACTCTTAACGCTTCCGCTTGGTCGCTAGATAGGCTTCTCGGCTTAGAAATTACTTTTCAACGACGATCCATTCTTCATCGCGTTTACCTAATTTAAGTTCGAAACTGTCTGCCAGTTCCAGATCCCAATCCGGCCCTTTGCGGTCCTTCGGATTCAAGTCTTTGCTTGATCCGAGGACCAAACTCTTGAAATCGTTTGAGATCATGGCTTCGCCCGTTGAAGTCAACTAGTCACCGGCCAAAGAAATCTCCCTCACCAATTTCGGCAGTGGTTACGAATTGGGTCTCGTCCTTGCGGCTTGCTGATCTGCCTTTTCAAACAAGGCATGTAGCTGGATCGAGAAGCCAGGCAACACCTCACCCCCCACGATGCTTTCGGTTGGCAAAACTTTTACTTCGACTGAAGGACTTGAATAGGAAATCGCTGTTCGAGTGGATGGATCGATATACCAAACCATTTGCACGCCTGCTTCAAAGTAGCGATGAAGTTTCTGCTGCATCTCGTCTGGGGTATTGGATTCCGATAACACTTCGACTACTAGATTAGGGACAATCGCAGGAATGGGCGTTCGCGAAAGTCGCTCCGCTGGAAATCGATCCCAATGGATGAAACTGACATCTGGAATCTTGACCACACCGGGCAATATCTTGATCAAACCATCAGCCCCTAAGACCTGGCCCAAGTCATGTTGATCTAGATAGGTTCTCAACGCGTGGGAAACAAGAATAGCAATGATTGACTCATACCAGCCCATGGATTTCTCCACCAAGATTCCGTATTCCAGCTCGAACAGTTTTCCGTCAGAAGAATGGCGTCGCTGCACATCAAGCTCTGTTGCGTTGCCCAGAGCGGGTTGGGCCGCTATGCGATTCAACGGAATATCGCCTAACAACTGCTGGATATCCGCAAGTGTCCACTCGGATGGAAAAGGGGGTGCCATTTGTGCAATGGGAGTTGAGCGGGTAACCGAAGCCATTAGCAAGCCGTGTCACATTGTGTGTTGAACAGAGTCAAATCGAACTCAGTTTACTACTGGTCCATCTTCAATGCAAATTCGCGATCGCGCGAGCGGCCCCCAGCCGTCCAATCTGCCTGGCAACACAACCGGAGAAACGAACATGGATTTACAGGATTTACAGGATGATTGTCAATCCGACTTACAGTATGGAGAAATCACTGAGAAAATCAGCGGTTGTGCATTCGAAGTCATCAATGAGTTGGGAACCGGGTTTCTTGAATCCGTTTATGAGAGAGCCTTGGCAATCGCTCTCCAGGACAAGGGCTTGCGAGTGCATGTTCACTTTCGACAACGAATCGTTGGCGAGTTCTATGCCGACCTTGTCGTTGAAGGAAAAGTCATCGTCGAGCTCAAGGCTGCAAAGGCGATCGATCCCGAGCATCAGGCCCAGATCATTAACTACCTAAAGGCAACTGGAATCGAGGTCGGCCTACTGATCAATTTTGGCAATCCGAAACTCGAATACAAACGATTCACACGACACAAGTGAATCTATCAGCGAATTGAACTCATCCTGTACATCTTG
>JANLUJ010000108.1:0-3836 GCA_031363425.1 Pirellula sp. | reverse complement strand
AGGAAAGACCACTCAATTCGCGTGGCAGAGCGACCGCTCCAATCATGGCAAAATGGCTTGTCCAGCATGATCGCGTACCCGATGTAGTGCTCTGCAGTATCGCCATTCGAACGCAGCAGACGCTCGACCTAATGTTTCATTCATGGACCGCCATGCAGCAACTGACCCCGGCTCTAGTACTGCCCCAAGTCATTCTGGAAGATCAATTGTATCTAGCCTCGGATTCAGTCATTATCAATATTGCAAAGGCAGGGGCAATTGCAGGAGCCAAGCAATGTTTGATGGTTCTTGGCCACAATCCAGGCATGGAGATATTAGCAAGCAAACTGAGCGGTAGTACAATAACGATGCCAACGGGTGCAATAGCGACTCTAGTCTCAGATTCGCCAGACGGGGAATGGCCAAAGGATTGGTGGGATGCCAATCTGTGGAAGTGGCGGGGTTTAGCGAAACCAAGAGAGCTTGGTTTGGAAACAATCTAGGAAATTGGCCGGTCGTTTTGTTAGACTTGCGCAAAGTGTATCGATTGATTGGACGATACTAACTTCTAGGAATCAAAGCCACGTAGGTCCGTCTGTCCTCAGCCGCACACACGTAGGTCTGGCAGTCCTCAGCCGGACATGATTGAGCAAAATCGCTCGTCAAGGCACTAACGAACGAAAAAGGAGCTAGGTGAATGAATCAAGTTAGCAAAGCACAATTGGTCGGATGGATTGCTTCAAGTGTTCGATGGGTATCGTCGGCGAGCATGGTCGGCGCAATTTGTTTATCTACGAGCTTTGCAGCCGAACGCGATCCACAGGTCGTCAAAGCACTTGGCTATACACCTCGTCAAAGCGTTGTGGGATATGACAAAGTTGCCGAAAAAGAAGTCGATTCATGCACTAGCAAGTACGAGACAAGAAATGGATTTGAAGGGCTCGTCATTTACAATTCGGATGGGCAACCGCTTCGTCGTTTTGCAGACGTGAATGGCGATCGCCAAGTCGATCAATGGTGCTACTACAAAGATGGTATCGAAATCTATCGAGATATCGACAGCGATTTCAATGGTGCTGCCGACCAATACCGCTGGCTTGGTACCGCAGGTACACGCTGGGGCATCGATAAGAATGAAGACGGCAAAATCGAACAATGGAAAGTCATCTCCGCAGAGGAGGTAACGATGGAAATCGTCGAAGCGATTAAGCTGCGAGACGAGGATCGATTTAAAAAACTTTTGGTATCCGACGCCGAACTCAAGATACTCGGACTAGGAGAGGACAAAGGGGACCAGCTATCCACTCGACTGGAAAGTGCCAGGAAGGGCTTCGCGGAATTCGCCAGAAGTCAAAAGATGATCAACGTGAGCACCAAGTGGGCAAACTTCGCGGCGGACAAGCCAGGAATTGTGCCAGCTGGAACAGAGGGAGCGACCCAGGATATTGTCGCCTATGAAAACGTAATCGCCGTTGTCGACAACGACGGTACCAGTCAGCAACTGATGGTGGGTACTCTTGTTCAAATAGGATCAGCATGGCGGCTTGCGGACCTTCCACGCACCATAAGCGAAAACTCTGTCTTGGCGGATAGCGGGCTCTTTTTTCCTGCGTCGGCGAGCAACCGCGTCGGCAATTCTTCCTCGGAGAATGGACTCTCGCAAGAAGTGCAGCGATTACTTACCGAACTTGAGAAAATCGAGAGTTCAATCAAGGATGAAACGGGCGACCGAAGCAAATTGCATGATGACAAAGCCAAGGTGTTGCAGAAGTTAGTCGTAGCCAATAAAGGGACCGATCAAATGGAACTTTGGGTTCGGCAGTTTGCGGACTCCGTCAGTTCTGCAGCCCAAGCCGGTGAGTATCCCGAGGGCGTCGCGAAGTTAAGGCAGCTGGAGTCGCAACTCGGCAATTTGCCCAAAGGAAAAGATCTTGTACCGTACGTGGCCTACAGGCTCATCAGCACTGACTACACGCTGAAGAGCCTCGCCGAAAAAGTCGACTTTGCGAGACTACAAGGTGAGTACATGGAGAAACTAGAGGAGTTTGCTGGCGAGTATCCCGATAGCATCGACGCGGCCGACGCAATGATTCAAATCGGATTGAACCACGAGTTAGCTGGCGATGAGTCTGAGGGAGAGAAGTGGTATCGAAAAGTAGCTTCGAAATTCCCCGAAACCATTCAGGGCAAAAAGGCTTCGGGCGCAAAAAACAGGCTCAGTCTCGAGGGACGGCAATTTGCGCTCGTAGGAAAAACACTGGATGGAAAACAATTGGACACCAAGACGATGGTAAAGAGCCCAATATTGGTGCACTATTGGGCTTCATGGTGCCGACCATGCAAAGCAGATATGGCTGAGCTGAGAAAGATCCAAGCCAAATACGCTCGACAGGATTTGAAGATCGTAGGCATTAACCTCGATACCGATCCTCGCGTTGCTATCGAGGCCTTGGAGGGTGGAAAGACATTCCCATGGCCACACATTCAAGTGCAAGGTGGATTTGAAGGGGATCTTGCGGTTGGACTCGGCGTTCTTAGCGTACCCGTGACGATTTTGATAGACGCTGATGGCCTCGTCGTCAAGCGAACCTCGCATTTCAGTAAGCAAATGGAAGATGCTTTGGATGAGCTATTGGCCAAACCTGCACCGAAACAGGCAGCCAAGCAACCGCCGGCACCCAAGCCACAAGCACCGGCATCGCAGCCGAGCGCGAGGAAAGCACAACAGCCTAGTCCAGCTGGAAATGCAAACGCAACTCGACCTCGATAACGGCTCTATTTGGGTAGCCAAAGAGCGTGAGCGAACCGCTTGATCAGCCGGTCGGATTGAATATGCCGCAAGCTTGTCCCGTTGCCGTCCGACTTAGAACAGCGAAGCGGGCTCAGCTTTAAAAAGTTTACGTATTGCAAGGATACCTGACAGGGTACACATCAACAGTGACAAGCCGAATACTCCGGCGGCGCGTTGCCAGGTCATGAAGGTGGGGATACCAGACAGGCTCGACGTGATTTGGTATAGGGCTAGAGCAATAAGAAAGGATGGGAAATAGCCGATTATCGCGAGGAGCCAAGCTTGACGCAACACCGTCTGTGCGAGATAGCTTGGCGAATAGCCCATGGCTTTGAGCGTTGCGTACTCGGGTAATCTACTGGCAACATCCGTTGCCAGCACCATGTATACAATCGCCGCCCCAATAATGAAAGACAAGGCTACACCCATGGTGAAAATCATGCCAATCGGCGTTTCGTTCAGCCACCTTTTGCGTTCCCAGATTTTCTGGTCCGCCATAGTCAGGATTTGAACGGCCAATTCGGAGCGAGGTTCTTGGTCATGAAGCCATTTTACTACCGATGCGAGAACGATTTTAGGATCCTTTCCAGGCTTGACTCGAACTAGCCCTAACGATGCGCGTTGCCGAACATCTATTCCAGAGCGTAGTCCAAAGGCGACGTCGCTGACCAAGACCGCGCCATTGGTAGCCAAACCAGTCCCCAACTTAAAGTGGCCGGCAATCAATGTTTTTCGGCCCCCCATCTCGGTATGTTTCAAGGTATCCGCATCGGAGAATCGTTTGCAGTTTTCCGGCCCATACTCAGCCCGCGTGGCCCGATCTACAAGCATGGCATCCGGGTCCTTGAGCAGCGCAATCTTCTCGTCCAATTCCTCCAATTGAATTACCGGTCGATCAATTTGAATCCCCATCATGCCAACGGTTCGGAAAGAACCGTCCGGCGGTGCACCTTGGCATTTCTCATTCTTTGGGGGATTTTGCCAACGGTGAAGCATGATGAAAAAAGGATCGACAGCTTCGACGTCTGGATGTGAGGCGACCATATTCATCCAGGCGCGATCGAAC
>JANLUJ010000035.1:0-8497 GCA_031363425.1 Pirellula sp. | reverse complement strand
CCTCGACTGGTCAACCGAATCAACACGACCAAAGTCCAATCGATCGCAAGCGGCTCCGACGGGATTCCAAGCATTGCAATTTTGCCACCATGACACATATTGGCAAGCATAGTTCGCAGCGCCGCAGGCGCTCCAGACATTTCAAGCCCTACGTCGAAACCTTCTCGCATTCCTAGCTCTTCTTGAACTTCAGCCATGGTTTGTTTCCCAGCATCGACTGCTAGCGTTGCCCCCATTCGTTTTGCAAGATCCAAGCGAAATGGATTTACGTCGGAAACTACAACGTGACGCGCGCCGGCATGTCGTACGACCGCCGTCGCCATCAAGCCTATAGGGCCGGCTCCTGTGATTAAGACATCCTCACCCAAACAATCAAAGCTGAGCGCGGTATGCACGGCATTGCCAAGTGGATCGAAGATCGACGCGATATCGTGATCAATCGATGGGCTGTGATGCCATACATTTGTCATGGGGAGAGAAATGTACTCTGCGAACGCTCCCGTCCTATTGACTCCGACCCCCTGCGTATCTTTACATAGGTGTCTGCGACCAGCCAAGCAGTTGCGGCAACGTCCACAAACCACGTGCCCCTCGCCAGAAACCAGTTCGCCTGGAAAGAAATCCGTAACATTCGACCCAACCTCGACTATCTCTCCGACAAATTCGTGTCCCACAACCATTGGGACGGGAATGGTCCTCTGAGCCCAGGCATCCCAGTTGAAAATATGTAGGTCCGTACCGCAAATTCCAGTTTTCTCAACGCGTATCAAACAATCGTTGATCCCGATTTTTGGAAACGGTACGTCTTGGAGTTCGAGTCCAATGTCTCTTTTTGATTTTACTAAGGCTTTCATTTTCGCTCATCGATTGAGTCAGGTCTGATCGAGAGCATAAGCCTACCCTTAGAAAAGCATCCGAAACAGGCCCAATTCCAAAGGGCAAGCCTAAGGTAGCTTGGTTCTGGGCTGTTAAAAAACTGGGGTTGTGGAGTATTAAGAGTTGCGCAACTTCTATCCAGGAGGGATATCAGAAATTAGCCGGTGGTTGAGCGGAGCGACACCACCGGAAAAAGATTCGTGCAGTGCGTTCCGATCCTGACGGGATCGAAGATTCATCGAACCCTTCAGGGTCATTCGCGTGTCCTTTCGTTCCTCCGGGGGCGCGCCGCTTCGCGGCGACCCCCGGCTACCCCAGCATAGCCCGTATAGCCCCGTAGGCCTTTCGAGTACGAGAGGCTCGCCTATGCCATATTGCAGCCGTTCCACATAGGTTCGTCATTGGTATTCACCGATGAAGATGCAGCCATTAGACGTTCCTCACACTTGCGGCTTGCTTCAATGATTCGAACTTGAACCCACGTCTGCACCAAATCAGATAGCGTCCTTGATTTGAGTTTCGCCATGGCCCTGGATCGTCTGGATTCAACCGTTCGGACAGCAACTTTAAGCGTGGCAGCGATCTCCTTGTTCATGTTTCCGTCAACCACCATATCAATTACCGACCGTTCAACGTCCGTGAGGCTGCCCACCCGGTACATGATCTCCTTTTCTTTTTCTGTACCACCGCAATTGGTTTCAGGCGCTGTGTAGTGAAGACGGCGAACAATGCCGGCGAGCCCAACGACAACACCATCTTGGAGGATATGAACTCGCCAGTACTTTAGCTTTAGTCTGGCGCCGTCGCGATCGAAAACTTCGCAGACACTTCCGAAAGTTGTCGGTTGCGGCGTCACACTACTTCCGCTAGTACGCAAAGGAATATTGCACGGGGCATCTGTTAGCAAATCCGAGAATAGACGATTCAGCCACTGTTTTGGATCGTGATTGAGGACCTGCTCAGCGGAATTGCTGAGGAACTTTATTCTTCCACTCAAATCGTGACTGTAGAATGCTAAATCGTCTTCAATGGCCTCCATTAGAAAAGGCATGAAAACACTTGGGTGAACTAGAGCCGAATCAGATTTCAATTGTCCGCTATGTTCAAGCGAAGGACTGGCATTGGGCACTTCTGAAAACTCCAAAATCGAACGAATTAAATAATGATTGCTTTACATTTCACGTAAAACGTCGGAATACCGAAGAACGCGACTATTTGCGATTTCGTCCGCAACCATTTTGATAAAATATGCCGTTTTCGTTGTTAAGCCCGCTAGTCCCCTGTGCAACGCTAATTCCAATTAGTGGCACTAGTATTCCGTTGGGTAGACTGCACCCTTGTACATTTTTGGAAAAAACATTAGGTTCCTCGTTTTCGACAGGAAGTCTTGTTTACACAGCTGAGCCATCGCGCCTAAGCATCCATGAGCCAGTTTCTTTTTCACTACGTCCGGCTTGAGCCCCCTACCTGGGTATTCTTGTCTACGCTCTTGGTTGTTGGGCTTTTCCTGATGTTTCACAGGTTTTGGTCGTTAAGAAACCTGGATATTTTGCTAGTTCTTGCCTTCACGCCGGGAATGATGATGGTTTATGAAGGCCGACAAAAAGCCTTTCCATTAGAGCCGGCTGCAGTCCAAAACGGCCTAGAAGTTGGGGGAGCAAACAATTCTATCCCAACGGAAACACTGGAAGTCAATTTGTCCTGGCCGCCCCAAAAGCTTCTCTATTGGGGCTTCATATGGCTATTGATTTGCGCGGGATTGACCGTCTTGCGAATGCTTTTGGATACAACCATCGTGCGCCGTCCACTTTTGGACCCTAATCTAAGTAGTGGAGGCATGCTTTTTCTTGGTACTTCACTACTTGTGTATCTCATGGTGAACGTAGCAACCAGTAGTCCAGTCGAGCAGCGTCGAAGCAGTCCAGAGATTGGGCCAGGTTATGTGCTGCTAAGCGCATTACCACAAATCTCGACAACGCCGCAGGCGTCGCCGACGGGCAGCCCTTCGTCTGAAATTGCACGTAGTAACCTGCCGTTAAGCTTGGCAAGAGTACTTGCAATCGGCGCCAATTTGACGCTGGTATTTTGCATTTTAGCAATCGGATATTGGCACTTCGGCAATTTTAAAACAGGGGTCGGGGCAGCGACGTTTTATCTGCTACTTCCCTACACCGCCCACATGACTGGCCGCGTAGACCATGTGGTTCCCAGCGCGCTCTTACTGCTTGCGGTTCTAATGTATCGGCAACCATTCGTCGCCGGCCTATTCCTCGGCTGTGCCGCTGGGGTTGTCTACTACCCCTTTTCCTTGTTGCCCCTTTGGTGCAGTTTTTATTGGCAAAGAGGAATCAAGCGATTTACAGGCGGTTTTGCTGTTTCCATTGCTGCATTGGTGGTTGCAATGATAATCTTGCACCCAAACAACTTGTCGCAGGACTTGAGTTATATGTTTGGGCTGAAAGTGGTCGCAATGAAGGGTATGGACGGCATTTGGGGACTGGGTTGGTATTCGGTCATGCGAATTCCAATCATTGTTATCTTTGTACTGTTGAGCCTGTCTTTTGTTGTATGGCCAGCGCAAAAAAACCTCGCTACTTTATTGAGCTGCTCCTCAGCCATAATGGCGGCTACGCAGTTTTGGCATGGTTTTGGAGGAGGCCTTTATTTGGCGTGGTTCATCCCGCTTGCATTACTAACCATCTTCCGACCGAATCTTGACTATTGCATTGCGTTGGAAGTGGTTCGTCCGACGCGAAGAAAAGCCGGCCGTAGAGCTTTATCGACAAATCCTACGGAGCCCGAACTTGCGCCGCCTGCTACGTAGAATGCGGGATAGACTTCCAGCCTGTCGATCCTGATACGACAGGCTGGAAGCCTATCCCACATTGCAATGTTTGAGTTTACTTTTTGATCGCAAAACGCGAATTGCGAGCTACGTAAAATTTTGGGTCGTCAATGATCCAATCGGTTGTCCAATCGCGTCCATTATCACCATTGACTACGTTGTAAAAGAAAGAGCGGACTTCTTCGCATCGATAGCCGTACGGCATGGCAGAGGCTAGGTAGTCGTTGTGGGTTAGCTCCTCTACACCTGGTTTCGCGAAGTAATGGGTCAGTCCGTCTGGAGTAAAAGATATTCCGAGAGTCCACCAGCCCATAGTTTTGATTTCTGGGCCCATAAAATCTCCCCCGCGCTTGTCTGCTCGAATTCGAAAGTGAGCATACGAAACTGCTTTGCCATTTTCGTTTCGCGTGGCTCTTAGGATGAACAATCCGGGCCAATAGATTTCGTCCTTTTCTTGCTTGGACGCAAACAGGAATTTAGACTTTGTCTCTTGAATTGTCGTTTCCACTGCTGCACGAAAAGCAAAATGCGGGCCGTTCCGCTTCTCCCAATTTTCAATGGGTGGCAGATAAACTCTCGTTGTCATGTTCGGAGACTGGTCTACTCGCACAGTCCCCCCTAGGCGATACTGCACATTGCAAATGAAATCGTCTTGATGCATCGTAAAACTTGGGGACTTGGGAATTCCCGTTTGAAGCGATTTGAGCAGAAGCGATCCTTCGCTTCCGGCTATGCCACCGTGTGGAGTCGGGACGCGTTTTACCACATCCGGATGTCCTCGTTTCGCCCCCTCATACCATCGACCGTTGGTGGATTTGCCCATTGGCATGCGTTGCTTTTCGTCAATGTCTTCCGAACTTTTTGGGTTATTTGGAATGAAGTCCCAAGCTTCGTCTTCGAAATCGTCGCCGACCTGTGTCAAATGCACTCCTGTTCCAGGAACGAGAATGTCGGTTGCGTTCTGACCGAATACCGCAGTTGTCACAAGGCCGATACTGAATCCGACCGATAGAAAATAGTAACGTAGATTCATGATTCTGCGGTTCCCAAAGCAAATGGTAACTTTTACCGATTCGACGGCGTCAATTGCGTATCGACAGGAAAAACCGTTAGAATCGTAGTTATTACCTAGGGCTACCAAACTAAACGCAAATTGCGTAGCTTACCGTCACAAACAACACCAACTCGAAACTTCCATAGGCCAAGTACTTGAACCCAATCGAGCCACCCTTAAAGCCAGACGACATTGGAAACAAGACGACCTCGACAGATAAGTTACATTCCAACCCGGGGTCGCAGATCGTTAGCCGGCTTGGTGAATCCGCCAAAATTACAGCCATCATCGCGATCATGTTGGTAGCGTTTTGGCTGGTCAAATGGAAATTGCAAAAAGCCGACGTTACGATTGAGAAAGTTCGTGAAGGCATTTCCAACGTTCCCTACTGGCAGATAGGCTTGGCCTTGGCATTGACCGCGCTCAACTATCTGATTTTGACAGGATACGATTGGATTGCAGTTCGCCATCTGAAAAAGACTTTGCCGATGTCCAAGGTAATGACGGGCGCAATTGTCGGTTATTCCTACGGAAATGTCCTTGGTTGGCTGCTTGGCGGGAATGCGGTTCGCTACCGACTTTACTCAACATGGGGGTTTTCGCTCATCGAAATCGTTGCGTTCGTCACGATCTTAGCGACGACTTTTTGGCTGGGACTGTTTCTGTTGGCAGGCGTTGCTTTCGTGGGTTTGCCTGTTCAACTCACCGAAGATGTGCGAGAAAAACTGATCCTAGATCACCATGTTTGGGGTTACCTATTCCTTGCCTCGATTACGGTATATCTACTCGCTTGCACATTTTATAGAAAACCGATTCGTTTTCGTGACTTTGAAGTGACTTTGCCGCCTTTTCGTCTTTCGGCAATGCAGCTCATGGTTTCAGCAGGTGATTTCCTCTTGGCCTCCCTTGTGCTTTACTGGCTGATTCCTCATCAAGGCAATCCTGGCATCAACTTTTCGACTGTGTTGATTGCGTATTTAACAGGACAGATTATCACGGTGCTGACGCACGTTCCCGGAGGATACGGCATCCTAGAAACGGTGCTTCTCACTTTTTTTCCGGAAGAAGCGTCGGTATCGGTTGTTGCGGCGGTGGTACTGTTTCGAGTCATCTACTACTTCCTGCCTTTTATTCCTGCAACTGCTTTGGTCTTGTATAACGAGTATCGCGTTAAGCATCGACCTGTCGAAATGAATAAACGAAACTAGGATCTCCCAATCGACAGGCTGGAAGCCTATCCCACGTGAACGGCATGTGACCAGAATTCTAACCCAAGCCCCCCAATCGCAGTCTTGGCAACAGGCCATGAAGCGAGCAATTCGTAGTTCTACGGAATTGTGCAAAGCTCTCAAGCTCGACATCAAAAAGGTTCATGTCTCTGCGGACGGCGAAACACAGTTCCCGGTTTTCGTGCCGATTGAATTTCTTCGCCGCATGCGACCCGGTGATGCGAACGATCCTCTCCTGCTGCAAGTCTTGCCTCGAGCCGAGGAATCGGTAGTCAATCCAGACTTCGAATTCGATCCCGTCGGCGACTCCAAAGTTGAAAATGCGCCTGGTTTATTGCATAAATATGTTGGACGGGTTTTGTTGATTCTGTCCGGTGTTTGTGGGATTCACTGCCGTTATTGCTTTCGACGTCACTATCCGTATAGCACGGCTCCCAAGAGCATTGAGCGCTGGTTGCCCGCCCTCGACTACATACGCAACGATCCGAGCATTCATGAAGTGATCTTGTCTGGGGGGGATCCATTAACGGTGGTCGACGATCATCTATCTCAACTAGTAGAACGCTTGAACGCGATCCCACATCTCAGACGATTGCGGATCCATACGCGCCTGCCAGTCGTTATTCCGCAGCGAGTTGATCAAGGCCTTTGCGATTGGCTGGAAAGAACGCGGTTGTCGAAATGGATTGTTTTGCATATCAACCATTCACAAGAACTGGACGCCAATCTTATCGATGCGATTTCCAGACTTCAAAAGACTGGGACCGTCGTGCTAAATCAAGCTGTCCTTTTGAGAGGTATAAACGACTCAGCGAACCAACTAGAATCGCTATGTGAGAGCCTAGTTGACCATGGGGTCATTCCGTACTACCTACATCAACTCGATCGCGTTTCCGGTGCAACGCATTTTGAGGTGGAAAGAACGCAAGGCCTAGCCATCATGGCCGACCTTGCAAAACGCTTGCCAGGATATGCGATTCCCAAATACGTCGCTGAGGTAGCAGGCGAGGGGAGCAAGACTGCGATCACTGAACCTGCAAGCTAAACGTTCCGTCGGCCGACCTCCAACACCGCATCAATCTATGGCGGCTATTTTCGCACTTATTGATGCGAAAACTCGAAGGCTTTGTTGACACCGCAACCAAATTCCGTAATAGTGCTGTTGATATTGATTCTCAGTAGCAACTAAATTTCCTCAACAACGCACCAGGCGATTGGCATCTTGCATTTTTCAACTGATCGACTACCTCAGCCAGCCACCCTCGGTTTGCTTTAGGTCATCTCGAGCGTGCGGGTTGTCCGCTCCCTGGTTTTTTAAGGCCTTTACACATGATGATGATGATCCATTTTTCCGATTGCCCCAATTCGCAAGCACATGGTGTCCGATGGCGAACTGGCTTTACCCTGGTCGAACTACTCGTCGTCATTGCCATCATTGGCGTCTTGGTTGGATTGCTTTTTCCAGCGGTTCAAGCGGCACGTGAGGCAGCTCGGCGAATACAGTGCTCGAATAATCTGAAGCAGGTCGGACTTGCTCTGCATCTACATTTGGACACCAGAAAGAGGCTGCCTGCGAACGGCAATTATGCGTGGAACGGTTCGGCAGTCGTAACAACAAATGCTTGGTCGGCACTTTCGCGCACATTACCCTATATCGAACAAGAAAATCTTTTTCGGACGATCGACTTTTCGGTGGGATACAACGTCCAGCCCAATATTTCGTCGAAGCGAGTTGGGACTTATATATGTCCCAGTGAGGTTAACGACAAAGGTCATGGAACGGATGCCACGTATGGCAATAAGCACTGGCCGATCAGTTATGCCTTGAACAACGGAACATGGTCAATATTGACTGCCAAGTCTGTGCGGATGCAAACAGGTGACGGTGCGTTTGGACCAAACTGCAATCACAGGACCTCGGACTTTTCTGACGGTTTAAGCAACACGCTCGCAGTAGCGGAAGTAAAGACTTTCACGAAACGAGTTCCAGGCGCAAGTACAGCATCGACATTCTCACCAGCTTTGCCAACGCCAACTACTTTAGCATCGCTTTCCCTGGGCGCGTTTAATCCGAATTCGTTCGCGCACGTGGAATGGGTAGATGGGAAAGTTCATGAGACAGGCTTCACGACGATATTCACCCCCAATTCAAAGATTTTCTATAACTCAGGCGGAGTAGATTATGATGTTGACGTGGTTTTAGCGACCGAATCAAACCCAGGTGACACGTACGCTGCCGTAACGTCGCGTAGCTATCACACCGGTGGGGTCAATGTGCTGCTAATGGATGGTTCCACCCATTTCATCAGCAACAGTATTCCACTGGCAGTTTGGCGGGCATTCGGTACCCGAGCGGGTGGCGAATTGGCTTTACTTTCTGAATGAGTCGAGACAGTCATCCAAGAATCCAATGTGAATGTCCCATTTGCAACGAGCAGGGCTGCGAGGGTTGGGGTTGGTGTGTGGTAGCTGATGAAGTTAGTCCGATAGTTG
>JANLUJ010001408.1:0-1593 GCA_031363425.1 Pirellula sp. | reverse complement strand
ATCAAACTTGTGGTCGTGGCATCGAGCGCAGGAAACCGTGACGCCCAAGAACGTTTTGGACATCACATCGATCATGTTGTCGAACCGATCCGACTCGTCCTTTCGAATATCTACCGGTGAGTGAACCCATTCACCAAGGTGCCAAAAGCCGGTTCCGAGGATCGACTCATTGAAGTGCTCGGTTGGGTGGACGCGCGGCGATGTCAGAAGGTCGCCTGCAATGTGCTCCCGAACCAGTTGGTCATATGGCACGTCCGCATTCAGGGCGCGGATGATGTAGTCGCGATACTGATATGCGTAGGGGGCATCGTTGTCGAATTCGTGCCCTCGCGATTCTGCAAACCTCACTAGATCCAACCAGTGCCTACCCCACCGTTCACCAAAATGTGGGGACTCAAGCAACTGGTCTACCAATTTTGCAGTCGCTCGCTCATCTGTGTTGTTTACATAATTCAGGACTTGCACCGGGGTCGCCGGCAGTCCAATCAAATCAAAATACAGCCGGCGGACCAACGCGTTCTTGTCTGCTGGAGCGGTGGGCTTCAAGCCTGCATGTTCAAGTCCAGAAAGGATAAAACGGTCGATCGCATTCTTGGGCCAACGTTCATCAACAACAACAGGGATTGGCAAGTTCTGCACCGGTTGCCAAACCCAGTGGCTCGATTTTCGCTTTTGCAAATCAAAGACCTGCTGCGTTGGACTATCCACGGTCACGCTCTCGTTTGGCCATGGCGCACCCATCTCAACCCATTCTGTCAGTGCTTCGATATCCTCTGCTGGCAGTTTTCCTTTCGGTGGCATTTCGAATCCTTCGTATCGAATCGCTTGAACGATCAAGCTTTCCGGTGGATTCGCGGGAACTATGGCCGGCCCCGAATCGCCTCCTTTCAGCATCGCTTGACGGGAATCCAAATAGAGTCCAGCTTTCAGCCGACTAGCCTTTGCGCTGTGACATTCGAAGCAATGCTGAACCAACAAAGGTCGGATTTTTTTTTCGAAGAATTCCAATTGTTCTGCACTGGACGGCGGCTGGATATCTGGCTGCTCAGCCTGAAAACAAGCTGACAAGCAATCGAGGGACGAATAGACGAAGATTGCGAAACACCCAATCGACCAAAGGAACTTGCCCACTCGCCTAATACTCCGCCACTACGCAAAACTACCTTCAAAACCAATCTACTCGTTCACAATTCACGAATCATATTGTACTACAAACCGCTAGACTTTTCCGCTGCATTGTGGTTGTTCCGTCTATGGTCAGAATGACCGAGACTAGGGTCAGAATGACCGAGAACTATTTCCGCAATCTTGGTTTTGCAAGCACCATTGAAGAAGCATTTTGGCAAAACAGGTAGCCGACGTCGCTCAGCGACTCGGAAATTCAGTGTCGCGGAGCGACACTGCCACATCGATTACGCGGAGGAGCAGACTATTCAATTCGTTTGACGATGTGCCAACCAAAAGGACTCTTTTTCGGATGATGTTCGGCCAAGCCATATTCACCGACTTGCAGCGGAAAACCTGTATCGCCAAACGCCGCAACCATTTCGTCGCGACGGCGGATATTTCTACTCAACTTGGGAGTAATGCCAC
>JANLUJ010000573.1:0-13114 GCA_031363425.1 Pirellula sp. | reverse complement strand
GCGAGATGGCCGATATCCGATGGACTGGTACGTTTGCCCATCCAAAATCCCAATGCAATTCCCACAGCTAGAAGAGTGGTACCAAATAGCAACCCCATTAGCAGATAAAGTACCGGCATAGTGTTCATTCTTCAGCCTCCTTGCGGACCGCATCAGCGACCCAGCTATACTTGTGGTTCGCGTTCAATTGATTTCCAACCCCCTTCGCTTGGGCAATGAATGAATTACCCATATCTGCTCGGACGTGGTTAGGGCCCGATTGAATCGCGAGCGACGAGAGGTCTTCGGTTTTCGCGACCGTAACTATTCCGTTATTGGAAATCGTAAACCCCCTTTTTCGGTCCAATTCCAGGTCAAAACCGATCTCAAATCCAGACGGGATACAAACTCCTTTGTCGATGACCGCGTTTCGGATTTTTGCGCGTCGCCCCACTTCGACTCCTTCGAATAGAATGCTGTCCGATACTTGAGCGTAGGAGTTGACGCGAACACTGGGACCCAAAATGCTTCGTTCTACTCTGCCACCACTGACAATAGTGCCTGCGCACACGATGGAATCCAATGCTAAACCGCAACGATCGCCATCGCCGCGAGAGCCAAATACAAACTTGGGTGGTGGCAAGTTTTTTTGTTGCGTCCGAATTGGCCAGCTATCGTCATACAAGTTCAAAAGTGGATCGATTCCAACAAGGTCCATGTTGGCCTCGTAAAACGCATCGAGCGTACCCACGTCGCGCCAGTACGCATCCTGCTTTCGGTTTTCATCTTTGAAGGGAAAGGCAAATACGCGGTGCTGATCGATGATCGACGGAATGATGTTTTTGCCGAAGTCATGATGGCTTTTGGGATCGTTGGCATCGTGGCAAAGTTGTTCGAACAAGAATCGCGTGTTGAATACGTAGATGCCCATCGACGCTAACGCGTGCCCCGAATCATTCGGAATAGGACGAGGGTTTGCCGGTTTCTCTTGGAAGCCAACGATGCGTTGTTCGGAGTCAATTTGCATTACCCCAAATTCTTTTGCCTCATCGCAAGTGACACGCAGCGCACCGATGGTCAAGTCGGCTTGCATGTCTTTGTGATACTGAATCATCGAGTGATAATTCATCTTGTAGATATGATCACCAGCCAATATCACGAGGTGCTTGGGGCGTTCTTTTTCGATTGCATAGATGTTTTGGTAGACGGCATCGGCGGTTCCCTGATACCAATTCTCATCGATGCGTTGTTGAGGTGGAACGATATCGATAAATTCATCGAGCTCTCGGCAAAAAAAGTCCCTCCATCCAAGATTGATATGGCGATCGAGGCTCATGGCTTTGTACTGAGTCAACACTAGCATCTTCCTCAAACCGCTATTGAGGCAATTGGAAAGAACAAAATCGATGATTCGGTAGTTGCCGCCGAACGGAACTGCAGGTTTTGCCCGATCTCTCGTAAGGGGTTCGAGCCGAGTTCCTTTTCCGCCGGCTAAGATGACTGCGAGTGTCTCTTTCATATCATCCCTTACGATTGGAATTCTTGGAATGTGGAGGAATCAGCAATAGCATGTATGCACTATAACAAAGCCAGGGGGAAATCACATCTAGGCCTGGATATCGCTTAGCGTCCGATCATAGAGGCGGTAGGTTTTCGTACGGGTGGTTCCTGCTCTCTCAAGCGAGCCCCTCGATAAGTTGTTGCTTTCTAGTACCCAGGAAAACTCCGCATCATGTATCCCCTTGGCCAAGCAAGCCGGCAACATTCGGTCAAGCACAACAAGGCCCAGGCCCCATCGCTGGTATTCTGGTACAACATTGGTACTCATCACCCGGACCTTTTTGATTTTGTTCCGCCCGAAAAGAAGAGTCAGAAAGCCAAATGGAAACAACCTGCCATTGATTTTTTTGATCAGTGGGTTGTAGTCCGGCAAACATAGCCCAACCGCGACCGGTTTTCCATCCACTTCCACGAACGAAACCAATTCAGGATCGATCAGCAGCTTCAAGGATGCACCGAGACTATCGCATTCCGCTTCCGTCAACGGAACGAAGCCCCAGGTTCCTTGCAATGCCTCATTGTAAATCTTGAGGAATAGCTTAACCTCGTTGCCAAACTTCTTCTTGTTGGCGGGACGAAGTGTCACGTTGAATCGACGCTTGACCTCATCGATCACGAACTTCAGTTTCGGGTCGATCGTCTTGAGCATCTCCATGTTGCCTTCATAGGCGTAAAGATCCTGCGACTTTTCGAATCCAAAGCCCTTGATCAACTTGTCATAGTAGGGCCAATTGTAGGTCATCATAAATGTAGGAGGAGTATCGAACCCATCCACCAACACTCCGAGTTCATAATTGAGCGAAGGGTTACATGGGCCGCGAACGTCGTCCATTCCCTCGCTCTTTAGATATCGACTCGCCTCCATCAGGAGCAGGTTGGCTGCCTGCTGATCATCGATGCAATCGAAAAAGCCAAAGAAGCCGCGTTTTTCGCCGAAACGTTTGTTGTGACCATGGTTGATGATGGCGGCGATTCGACCAACCACTTCTCCATCCTTACGCAGGATAAAAGTCCTACATTTTGCGTTTTCATAGAATGGATGACGACGGAAACCCACCAACTCTTCCTGATTCATTCGAATGGGCGGAATCCAGTTGGGATCGTTTTTGTGAAGCTTCCAAATAAGATCCATGAATTCGCGTCTCTGACGCCGATCTTCGACTCGAATTATTTCGTATTTTGCATTCATGGAGACAATATCATTCGTGGAGCGGACCAGGATGGAATAGCAGGTTTACTGAACGGTTTATTGTCTCTGAATTGAGACTCCTTGGAATGGCACTAACCTATATACTCCGTCGGTAAATACTTGTTGAATAAAATTATTAAGCCTAGTAATTGGTTTCTTAGGGATGACAACTGTGTCGCCGTCGCGAAGCCAAATTTCATCCGACGGGTTGGGTGATTTTCCTAAGTGAGCACCTTGAAGGTCGAGCATAGTCGATATCAAACGCCAGTCTTCCGCCCTTCGGAAGATAACAACTTGTCGCATGTTGGCTCCAATTCGGGGACCTTCTGCCTGTGCCAATATCTGTGTCACTGTTGTGGGCCGATCCATCTCGAATCGACCCGGCTTGATCACTTCGCCGAAAACATAGCAAACGTGCGTTGCCGTCCTAGTCAGTCGAGGTTCAATATTCATTCCGACGAAATTCTCTCGGTAGCGCAAATTGATCTCGCGCTTAATTTCCTCCAACGTCATCCCCAAGACGAACACGCTTCCTAACCCAATGAGTTGAATTTTGCCGTCTTGATTGACGGTAGTAGATATGGCTGTTCCACCCGCAGCGAATGGACCGTTCACGGCCAACCTCAAGTCTTCGACCGATGTATTTACCTTGACAGGAAGGATGTCGATTGCCGGTGAAACGATGTATTCTTTGTATGCGACCTCGAGATCTTTTCGTAACGTTTGAATCGTCTTGCCCGATGCCGCGACCGGTTGTTTGAGCAAAGGTACAATGACGGTCCCATCTGGTTGGACTGGAACTCTTGCTTGTTTGATGCTGCCGTCGGATATTGAATCCAGACTTATCTCATCACCCACCATCAGTTTGTACTCTTCCAACGTCTTTTGCCGATTTGGAATGTAGGTAAACGTGATCTCGTCATTGACTCGCAGTCGGTACTCCAGCAACGATTGCAAGCGAACTGGACCAATGTATTCACCGTGCCACAATGGCTGGAAATCAATGGATTGCGATTGGCACCATCCTTTTTCGCCAGGCGGAGATTGAGCGCAATCAATGCCCGTGATACATGGTTTGCATGCACCGGATGTTACGCCAGTTGGCTGTTGTGGTGGGCACATCTGTTGGGCAGTTGGGATACGACCACAGCCTCCACACGTCGAACAACCCGTCGAGCCACCACAACCACACGCTTGAACGCCAACTACGCCCCCTGAAACCGCTTCGTAATTCAGTCTTTGGTGATTGACTTGGCGAATCGGTCGGCTATCAGCCTGCTGAGCATTCAGCTTTTTCTCAACGGACGAGCCGGCTAGAATACCGCCAGCCAGTAGGGCCATGGACAATCTGCTGATGAAACGACTAAGGATTTTTCGATGGGCACGCATTGGAAAATTGGATTTCAATTTGATGATCATTATCGGAAAATCTTGGAGAAAAGACGCTTGCCTGAGTTCGCCTGCTGGGCATTGGCACCATATGCGTTGGGGGCGCTTGGCAAAAGACTGGATGTTGAGTTTTGGGTTGGAGATGCCATCGTGGGCATCGGGCTATACTTTGCAAAGACAGCCGGATCCACTTCCGTAATCTCTGGATGCTCTGAACTGTATATTGGCGAACCATTGTTTAAGGCCGCCGCTTGTTGAACGGCATATTCTGCGTCCGCGGTCGCTCCTCGCTGACGAAATATTTCCGCTAGATTGTTCCAAGCGTTGGCAGTTGGCTTCTGCTGGAGGGAGGCCGTGAGCGCATTGTAGGCGTCGTCCATTCGGTCCAAATGAATGAGTGCGAAGCCCAACTGATTGGCTACGTCGCTTTGGGTTGGTGCAATTTGCATCGCAGCTTGATAGCAGACAACCGCTTGGTTCCTAAATAGGTTAGCTCGAACCGGGTTCAGTTCCGCATCTTTTTCAAGGGTCTTTCCAAAGGCATAGAGAAGGTCGGCGGCCCAGGGATGCCCCTTGGATGCTGCAATCAATTGATAGCGAGCATACCATCGGTAGTGCGAAGCCGCCATTTCGGGTGAAGTGGTATCTAATGGCCTACCTTTTAGCGCTTCGGTGGTATGTGTATCGACTATCGCCTGAACGCCAGAACGGCTCACAAGTACCCTTTGAAAATCTCCCTCCTCTCGCAAGGCTATCATCGCTTTCTCGAAAGCGGGCTCACTGATCAGATTTCCAGACTCCATGTCCATTGTGCGATATAGACGAAGAAGTCCTTGACTTGCCTCTTCCCTCGCGCTCAGCACGACACCTCGCTTCAACAAGGAATCGCAGCGTTCCAGCCTTAGATGAAGTTCACGTTTGACGGATTGCCAACCGGGAAGTGATTCCAAGGCTTCCGGAGCCCTTGCATAAGCAACTGGTTGGGTGGAAAGTAGTTCATGGCTTACCCGCTGGGCTAACGCCAGTCGCTTCATTTGGGACTCGTCGTTTCCTGGTTCGCTCGCTTTTCGAGCCTCCGAGTCGGCGGTTGCTCTTGAAGATACGGACACCTTTGGCGATTCAACCTCCGATTCAAAATGGTCATCAACTTCAGGCGTGCTAGATTGCTTATCCGGATACAATCGTAACGGTTCATCACGAACTGCCGAGGTCTTGGCCGAAGCCATTTGAGACGGCAGCGATTGCAAATCAGCTTCACGTTCGGGCAGTCCAAGGCCGATGCGACGACCTATCCGAGATGCTGTTTGACCCCGAGGCGAATCCTTGCCGCGTTCCACAGTATTGTCATTGTCGAGGGTCAAAATATCGGCTTCGAGTATTTGACCGCCCGCCTGCAAGCGTTTCCAATCGGATTGTGCATCGATTGGATTTTTCTGGGTCAACGCATGCGTAGGCGGGGCGGCCGTGTGTATCGAACGGGATTCGCCAAGAATCAAGTTCGGTTGCTTGGAGTACGAAGGGAATACCAACAAAGGATCGGAAGATGTGGCCAGCTTCTGGTTTTGCTGATTGGTATTGAGGTTGGTTGCGGCACGCGGCAACATTGGCCCCATGAGCGTTACGGGAGCAGGCCGATCCGCTTCCTTCAGAGGCGGTTCAAGCGTCGGCATCTCCATTGGTGTAGCTGAACGGTGAAAAGAAGATCCAGGAGGATGCAATCGCCCATTTGGAGATCGATTCCCGCTATCCGTGAAGCTTTCTTTTGGCGTTTCAACCCGTCTAGACCAAGGCGAAGCTGGCAAATCTCCGCCATTGATCTGCGCAAAGGTTTGCGATTCCAATGTGCAGATCGAGCATCCAACGCAAAGGGACATTGCGAAGGCATGTCTGATTGATCTTTGATTGAATGCCAGTGCAATTCGTTTTTTGGTCGATTGCAATTCTAATGTCAATGACATTTCCAACTCCAAAACTCTTTCTGGAACGTTGCATTCGGATTCAATGCAACAGGCGTTACATTCGGTATTTTGGGTGTCCGTGATTCAATCATCATGTCCAGTAGGGGGAGCATCTCGGTATTGCCCATCGCACAAACCGAAAATCGAGAATAGATTCTCCATATTGCCAGAACCTTCCGACCGTTGGACATTCCCGGCAACGCAGTTACAATCTTCGCCGTTTCAACAGCGAATCCCTGTAATTCCATATTTTAGAGCGACCATTAATGACTGCTATCAATCGAGTGGCGATACTTTTTGCAGGCGGCCCTGCGCCAGCGGCGAATTCGGTGATAACATCAGCCGCCTTTACATTTTTGAATGCTGGCGTTGAGGTCTTGGGCATCAAACATGGCTACTCGAATTTGATCGACTTCGACCCAAAAAAACCGTTGGTCGAGGGAAAACAGTACTTGAAATTGTCTTACGAAAGGCTTGAATTCTCCAGAACTGAGCCCGGCATCATGATAGGAACCGCTCGCTCGAATCCGGGCAAGGGTGTTTCCAGTCCCGCACACCTCAAAGATCCGGATAAGTCCGCTCCATTGCATCGTGTGTATTTGGCTTTAAGGTCGCTTGGGGTCGACGCGTTGGTTAGCATTGGCGGTGATGACACGCTCAAGACGGCCAATAAATTGAAACTCTATCAGGACACGCTACCTTCGGACCAAACACGCATGCCGGTGATCCACTTGCCGAAGACAATTGACAACGACTATCCAGGTATCGATTTTACTTTTGGCTACTTCAGCGCTGCGGAAACGCTGGCCAATGAGATTCGAAACTTAAATCGCGATGCGGCAGCTGGCCAAGCTTATTTCATTTGCGAAGCCATGGGGAGATCTGCGGGATGGCTAGCCTACGGGGCAGCGATCGCGGGTGACGCCAGCATGGTTCTCAGCGTGGAGGACATTGTAGGACCGCTCAGGAATACAGAATCGATCGCACAACCTGACGGTACTGTGACAACGCGAACCGTCATGAATATTGACGCCGTTGTTGGCAAGATGGTGGCAACGATGATCGCTCGCGAAAAGGCCGGACGTAATTATGGAGTGATTGTCATCGCCGAGGGGCTTGCAGCGTTTTTGCCCAATTCGTACTTGGATGGAATTGCCCGGGACGATCACGGGCACATTGCGATTTCTAGCATTGCAATTGGTAAGGCATTTGCAACCATGCTAAGTGAAGCGTACCAAAAGCAAACCGGGAAGATCCGCAAGATCAACGGTCTACAGCTGGGGTACGAGTCCCGGTGTTGCGTCCCCACGGCCTTTGACGTGATGCTAGGTTCACAGATTGGCATTGGGGCGTACCGAGCTCTGATCGAAGAGAAACGAAATGGAGTCATGGTTTCCGTCGGTGGCCAGTTCAATATTTCGTACGTTCCATTTGAGAATCTGGTTGACCCGGAAACGCTGATTACCAAGGTAAGGTTTATCGAAACGGGCAGCGATTTTCATCGGATGGCGAGATTGCTTGAGTTGCGAGCCGAATCGTAAAATGCAAATCAGCCGAAAAAAAGCATTGCAAGCAGTCGCAGCGACCGATCTCAATAAGACTTGCCCAAATTAGGTAAAATGGTATAGATTAACGGAATAGACTGGAGGATAGCCGAATGGTTAGGAACCTGATTCGAAATCAGGCGCCGGGAAACCGGTTGAGGGTTCGAATCCCTTGTCCTCCGCTTGAACGACCACGATTTCGCAGGGAATCGTGGTTTTTTGTTGGTCTGACGGAAATCGTGACGAGCCTTGACTGGCCCTGATCGACGGTCAGTGAGACGCATTATGAAACCGCCTATTCTGGCACAACTGCTGGTTGACTGAACAGGCCATGTCTTACACCAAGCGCGACCTACAAAAAATTGGGATCGTCAATTTGAATCCGCTTGATAGTCCAATACCGAGCATGCTTCGGTGTAGATGCGAACTGGCGCTTCGTACACTTGATGATGGTAAGCAGTTTAATCGTGTCGTATCGTTCGACGTGTTGGGCGAGCATACCACGCCAATAGACCCATTTGCGCCGTCGTGGCTAAAACAGCCTCAGCAAGACAACCTAGACGGAGCGAAAGGACGACCAAATCATGACCATTTGAATGTTCCCATACGGCTTTCGCATTGTCGGGAGTATTTGGAATTCCCGTCGAATAACGGATAGCAACCATGCTTTTACCGCTCATGCCAATTGCGATGAGGCTGCCAATCTCGATTCCGAATGCTACTTGTCTGCATTTTGCTACGGCGAGGACTTCCGCGCGCATTTGGAGGCAACCAAATCTACCCGAGGTTACGAGGGCCCAACTTGGTCGAGTCGCCCAGCACGGCGACAGGCACCGCTTGCTATTTTCGGCGGCTGCAAATCTCAGCGAGTTTGGGTGTTCGGCCGAGCTTGCTTGGGCGCTATTGTCAGAGTCGGCATTGGATTCAGGCCTACCGCCATCAGACGTGAAACGGCAAATCGATTGTGGCTTAAAACACAGGAGTTCGGTGGCCCAATGAGTGAAGCGAATTTTCAAGTTGCGACCCAGGCAATTGCCGATTGGCGAGACAAGCTCTTTTCAGGCGAACCGCAAAAGATCTATCGTGTGGGCGACGGTAGGCTGGGCGAGATCGAGCTCGCACCAGGGCGGATAACGTTTCTAGGCGGTGCTCCCGCTGTTGGCAAAACCGCACTAGCCATGCAGTTTGTTGTGGATGCAATTAGGCTGCTTGCTGGAGGATGGAGGCGTCGGATAGACTTAGGCGGCAAGCGGCGGGGAAGAGTATTTAGTGGAGCATGCTCTCGACCTATGAACCTCGATTAGGTTGGGCAAATTCCACAAATCGTTGGATTCAGTAACAACCATGACGATCTCAAGCCGAACTCCCGAAGGTGAACCGCTTAAATGCTCGATTTGCGGCAATGAACATCTCGTACTTACTTCATGGCCTCCGGGATCCCGCCGCTTTCCACAAGCTAGCCCAACCACTGTGGACCTAGGTCAGCGTCAGCGGGCAACAATGTGGAGATGGTCAAAGCCAGCGACAGGCGTTTCCACAAGTTGGCTATAAACTACTTCGGGTACGGCGATGGCTGCTTGCGGTAGGACTGCTGCGTAGGAAAAGTCACAATCAATTTCCGCAGCCCCAATCTTCCTACCCACCTGTGGACGTAGCAGTAGCCGGGATTCGGCGCGCTTCGATTTGCGAAACTCTCGGTCGACGGATAGCATAAAGCGTTTGTTACACTGAATCGCCTCTCATTTGCGTGCAAACATTGGAGAAGATATCAGCGTTTCAAATTGGCAATCCAGGTTTAACACTTACGCCACTCAGTTCCTTTATGTTTTCCACCATCCCCTCTCGCACAAACGTTGGTTGTCTCGTTGCGATTTCTATAATTGCCTATTGGCAAGTTGATGTAGCGGTCTCTCAAGATCCTGCGGATGCTTTGCGAAATATGTTTGAAAAGTTTGGACAACAGTCCGAATCGTTTTTGCCAGGCTTGTTCAGTGAGCTTACGCCAGCACAGATGGCAGAGCTCGAAAACGTGCCCGTTTCGAAGCGAGAGGAGACAGAGTTTGGCTCTCAGGTGTTGAAGAACTACGAGTCCTTCGTTCGGTCGCAGAACAAAACTTTGACGCGGGTTGGTAAGGAGATAAAGTATCTTGCGCAGTTGGTCAGCGATTTGCGGCCGAACATGACAAATGCCAAAAGGTACCCAAGTATCGACATTGCCATTATCGACAGTGACGCTATCGATGCATATTCGATCCCGGGTGGCCATCTATTGTTTACAAATGGGTTGATAAATGACGTTCAGTCCGAAGCGGAGCTTGTTGGCGTGATCTGCCACGAGCTTTCTCATATGGATCGCGGTCATCAACTGCTCCCGCTAAAGCAATCCAAGCGAACGGACACCATGGTAGATTTTCGTTCGAGCATGCAATGGATGGCCGCGACCGCCAAGCCCTTCCGTCCCGAGTTCGAATCGCAAGCAGACGCCGATGCGGTTAAGTGGATGCTGGCGGCTGGCTATGATGCCCGGGAATTAGCTCGACTGCTCATGCGATGGCAATCTCGCCAAGATCAAACCGCCGCCTGGACCAAGATGGTACCGAGTTTTGTAAGATCGCATCCAGATTCTGGTCGCCGTGCGACCGTTATTCTCAACTCAGTCGATCGAGCTCGAATCAAGAAAGATAAGCTGATCGTTGGGAAAGAAAACCTCTCAAGCCGTATACCCAACAGTCAAGGCAAGGTTTCGAAAGAGTAATTTACAAGTAAGAGCGTAAGCCTGACTTCGGCTACGGCGCTGGCTGCTTGATGGAGGATGGATGCGTCGGATAGACTGAGGCGGGTAGCGGCGGGAAAGCTTGTTCGAGTGGAGCCCTATTCCTTCCGATCCGCTCCAATACTGTTGCGTTGGATTGGAGGACGTTCGTCAGGACAACCAAATGCAGTTTTCACTAAGTCGATTGTTCGGTGTTGTCACGATTTCAGCATTAATGATCGTACTGCTAATGTATCTGACGACAAACTATCGAGAAAGACTAAGAGTACGCGCTCAGCTGATGTCGATGGGAGCCTACTTCGTCGCGTTCGGGGCTGACAATTTGGTTGATAGTGTGGCGTTTCATGATCCAATCAAATCACCAGAAATCGCCCGTTTCCAATCAATTATTGCTTTAGATTTCAAAGAAGCTCACGTCACGCCGGAATCGCTCGAGAACATTTACGGCCTCAAAAATTTGCGTATGATCGTTTTCAATCTAAGTGATGTTCGTGATGAGGATATCGCTAAACTGAAGAACATTAATTCCCTTCGAACTTTATGGCTTTCGCACACAAGCCTTTCGGATTCTTGCGTGGACGCGATTGCCGATATTCCTGGATTGGAGAGCGTTGATTTAATTAGCACCCAAATCACTCAAAAGGGTATTGATCGGCTTAAGGCTGCAAAGCCTTTACTTATCGTGAAGTCGATTGCAAAATAGCGAGACTCGATGGGCTAGCAAGCCTTCGGCCGCTTTTCCACAAGTTAGCCCAAACACTGTGGACCTAGGTTAGCTTCAGCGGGCAACAATGTGGAAATGGTCGAAGCCGGGATCCAGCGGCTTCCACATGTTGGCTTTAGACCACGGTGCTGAACGCTTGTTGGACGGGGGATGAGTCGGATAGACTGAGTCGGGTAGCCCAGTGCGTCTAGCGCACTAAATTGCTGTTCCAGGTCGCCTCAATCGCTCAAGGTATTTCGATTGAAAATGTTGCCTTTGGTTTAGGGAAATCGTATGGTATCGCGATGGAAATTTTCGCCCAAAGAACTCGATGGAGATCTGCAATGTTCAAGGCAACCATTTTTTCAGTAACAATTCTGATTTGCGGTGTCTCGCATGCCCAACAAATCGCGAAGGCACCAAATCAACCTGCACTTGTAGCACCTGTGGTTAATTTGGGCGATGTGGTGGTTAACGTAGTCGTGGCGAAGGTACTTCCAGTTGGCTCTGAGCTGGAACTGTCCATTGCGAAGTTTGGCGGCAAAGAAGCAATCGCCGCTACGAACAAAACAACGATGGTTCCTATTACGACCGTAAAGATTGTTGAGGTTGATGGAAAAAAGGCTGAGCGAGTTGCGACCAGCTACAGTGTCGTCACGGAAGCGGTTCCCAAAGATAATTTCACTCCAACGGAACAGAACAGAACAGTAAATGTTCGTACCGTACAGGCCTTCGACCTGAAGGGCAATCCAGTCGACAGTGGAGTCTGGACTAAATTCCTGGAGACACCGAAACACGTACTATTACTCAAGGAGCCTATTAGTGAAACCAACAAGCTCAACCCATTTTATGCTGCAATCCTGCGTGAAGACATGCTGATGTTATTTCTAAAAAGCGATCCGTCGAAACCAAGCCCAGAAAATCGGCCGGACTGATTGTCATCGGTCTAGCAGCAACCATTCTCTTTGCTGGCCGCTAGATCCCCACCCACAAGTGGACATAGATCGCTCCTGCCATCGGCCGCTTTTCCACAACGTAGACCAAACACTGTGGACATAGGTCAGCGTCAGTAGGCCACGAAGTGGAAGTGGACTATGCCAGCGACAGCGCCCTTCCACAGTTTGGCTTCAGACCAATTCGGCTATTGCTACGGCGTTGGCTCCGGCCGAATCGACTACGAGTGCTACATGGGGTAGACTGAATCGGATGGCGGCAGGGAAACGTGTTGAGATGGAGCTGGCTTCCGTTCCGATCCACTTGGATGCTATTGGGATAGATTGTTTATGGTTCGGACGCAATTCAACAATGGAAGCGAAATCGTGGTACAGAATAATCCGTACCAAGTAACTGTTCGGGCCAAAACGATACCCGTTGCCGAAACGACTTCGATGCGTTGGCGAGTAATACCGTGCACTCTACTTGCCCTATTTGGCATGCTGATTGCGGCGTTGGTCGTGATTCATTTTTTTGATGTTCTTGTCAGACAATTTCGAGCAGGTACTCATCCCACGACACATGCAGTCAGGTGGTTCATCATCTACGGATTTGCAATGGTTTCAGCGGGAAGTTGTTTCGGAGCAGCGTATTGTTTTGGTCGTTTAGCAATTCAAAAAGGGTGCGGACTCGGTAGGGGAATGGCACCGTTGTTTCTTCTGGCAGCGTATTTTCTCATGCGAGGTTAGCTCATCGCGTCTGGCATAGGCCAGTTACAATAACCTTGCAGGATCGGCCTAGCCAGCAACCTAGCAGCAACCTAGCCGTTACTTTTCCACAGGTTGGACTGAGGCAGGATTCCGGCCCTCCAATTTGATTACTTAGCTTCCCTCCGACAGGCTTCTGCGATTTCCACGTAGTGTTGTCAGCGAGATTACCGAATTCGGCTTGATTACGGTAATGTGCTAAACTCCAATGATTGGCATTATGCGTCCGAGTGAAGTTGGTGTCCGTTTTGATCCAGGTCGAGTTTTTGGCGACCGAAATAGCCGCGTGGTCAAGCGATATCAATGCCAAACAACGCGG
>JANLUJ010001389.1:0-9802 GCA_031363425.1 Pirellula sp. | reverse complement strand
CCTCGACTTTGGTACTTGTCGGACACTTGCTTGGAGAGCTTTACGTAGGCTTCATGAACTAGCACCGTCGGTGAAAGAGATACCGTTGCCGACTCCAATTGCAAATAGCTTGCAGCCAGGCGCCGCATGTGTTCATAGGTTTCGTCAACCAATTGATCGGTTGGGCTTTGCTCGCTCATGTATATATTCCCAATTGAAAGTCGCTCGACGCGCGTTTCTACATCAGCTACGTGTATCCACATATGTTAGCACGTCCATTCTATTTTAGGACACGGCAAACCACTGATTCAGAGCGTTTCGTGGCTCACGCCGGGAACGTTAAATAGACTGCTAGACCACCACGGGCCATTCTAAATGACTAGCCAACTACGCAGTGTTTTTCCAGCATCCTTCAACGAAAAAAGGCTCGGGAAGAACCCGAGCCTTTGACGACTTAGAAAAGTATAGGCACGCGTGCCAAATTTACTCGCGAGGGCGAATTGCCCCAGTCAAACCGCTGTAATCCACTCGGTCATCGTTGTGCCAAAGAGGTTGCCCAAGCTCTACTCGTTTTCGCAATACTTCAATTTTTTCTTGCGAGCCTGCAGGAGCATCCGTCGGGAGAAACTTCAAGTCAACAACGGGATCGAAATCCTCGTCGTGTCCATACTTCAAAATCGCTTCAAAAACGTTCTTACAAAGATTGCTCATTAACTTAAGGCCCTCCAAATTGTGTATTCATCATGCAAGCGACGCCAAAACACTTGCCAAATTCAATTGGGGAATAACTGCTCTGCTTCTCGAATTTTCCAGGTGTCTTCGGTATCTCTAATTCAACGTCGCATGTCTAAACGCCGTATCGATTACCGCGTTATGCGAACGATGCACCCGCAAAAATTCTCCCAAAATTCCCGTTGATGAGTGATTATTGGCAATTAGCGACCAAAGTCAAGAAAATTAATCAAATATCTAGCCCTCTACCCCTTGCGGGATGTCGCAATAGTCGCATGACAGAAGGAATGCTCGATATAGGGAGATTACCTTCCAACGTGCAATCTCTACCAAGTCATCGCAACCCGCAGGATGTTTATTTTGATTCACATCGCCTTAATGCGATTGCAATGCGAGTTCCTCCACCACAAATCATATAGAATGGTTTCCACAAAACTTTTGACGATGGTTACAACATTCAATCACCTTGAACCATTCGCATCAATTCAATCCAAAACCCCACCATTCAAAAAAATGACAACAACCTCGAATTATCTTTCGATCACCTGCCTGTTACTCACCTCGAGCTTCCTTGGGACGCCAATCATCTGGGCGCAAGACAAGGGTGCCTCCAGCCTGTCTCCGATTGAAACCCCTGTTACTGTTGTTACACCGGCTGGACATCGCATTGAATTGGCTGGAATGCGACCACAGGTTCTGGTCTTGTCTCCAGACGGAAAATCAATCATCACCTCAGGCAAAACCAACAAGCTTGTCGTAATCAATCCAAGCAACCGCGAGATATCTCAGTCCGTCGATTTCCCAACCAAAGACCAGACTTCCAAATCCGAGATCGCGTCCCCCAATATCTTGAAGCCAGACCCAACGGCATTAGTCAGCTATACAGGCCTCGTCTACAGCAGCGATGGCAAACAGGTCTACTTGAGCAATGTAGGGGGCTCGATAAGTGTCTTCACTGTGGATGCAGAAGGCAGATATTCTGCTTCGCATACAATTCCGCTACCCGATGCCAAGGCACCGCGACGAGCACAAGAGATACCTAGCGGACTTGCTATCGACGAATCCAACAACAGACTCTTTGTTTGTGGAAACCTCTCCAACTCACTAATCGAAATCAATTTGAACGATCGCAAGGTCGTTCGAAAACTACCAGTGGGAGTTGCTCCTTATGATGTTGTTGTCTACAAGAACAAAGCCTACGTTAGCAATTGGGGCGGGCGAATTCCAGGCGAGGGTGATCTAACTGGTCCAGCTGGCCGCGGAACAACCGTCCGAGTCGATCCCGTTAGACACATCGCAAACGAGGGCACCGTATCGATTGTCGATTTGGCCTCCGGGGCAACGGAAACCATCATGGTTGGGCTAAGCCCAAGTGACCTAGCACTCTCCCCTAACGGCAAGTACCTCGTATGCGCAAACACGAATAGCGACTCGCTCTCTATCCTGTCCACCGAAACCGGCAAAGTCGTCGAGACGGTTGGGGTCAACGCAAAACAGTCGGACCTCTACGGTGCAGCACCCAACGCACTGGCTTTCAATAGCGAGGGCGATACGCTCTACGTGGCCAATGGTTCCCAAAACGCAATAGCCGTACTTTCCTTCGATCCAGCGGACAAAGGGGACACCTTACTAAAGGGCCTCATTCCGGTTGGATGGTATCCAGGAGCCATCGCGTTCGATCCCGTTCGGAAAGAAATCAACGTGGCCAATCTCAAGGGTCTCCCAAGCAAGCCATCAAAAAAAGAAAAGAGTGAAGGCTTCAATTCGCATCAACACAATGGTTCGATCAGTATTGTTCCAGTTCCAAACGCGGAACAACTAGCGGTTTTGTCCGAGCAGGTATCTACGAATATGCGTCGCAATGCGATTCGAGATGCCGCTTTGCCGCCTAGAGATAGTCAACCCGCACGACCTATTCCACAACGCATCGGCGAACCAAGCGTAATCGAACACGTCGTCTACGTCATCAAAGAGAATCGCACCTACGACCAGGTGCTTGGCGATATCCAGCGAGGCAATGGAGATCCCGGACTATGCATCTTTGGCCGTGATATCACGCCGAATCATCACCGACTCGCTGAGCAATTTGTTTTACTCGACAACACCTATTGCTGTGGCATATTGAGCGCTGATGGCCACCAATGGAGCACAACTGCCTTTTCTACCGCTTACCTCGAAAAGAGCTTTGCAGGTTTCCCGCGAAGCTACCCAGACGGAATGGGTGAAGACGAATCGGACGCGCTAGCCTATTCGCCCGCTGGATTCCTTTGGGACAACGCCGTACTTCATCGTAAATCGATTCGAAACTATGGCGAATTCATGGCTCCAAAAGTTCGATATCGCGATGCAACGAAAGCTGGGAAACCGGACTACCTGTCTTGCTTTCGAACCTGGAAAGGGGCCGATGAGGTTATCTTTGAAAGTGAACCTGCAATCGAAAGCATTCGAGCCTATTCTCCTAAAAACTATGTTGGTTGGGCCATGGAAGTCCCGGATCAATCCCGAGCGGACTTCATCTTAAAAGAACTTGCCGAATTCGAACAAAAAGGCACTTACCCGAATCTCACGATCATCTGTCTCCCCAATGACCACACTAGCGGTACGTCGCCTAAATCCCCAACTCCAGCGTCCTGCATGGCAGATAACGATCTCGCTTTTGCTCGAATCGTCGAGGGACTTAGCCACTCCAAGTTCTGGCCAAAGATGGCTATCTTTGCAATCGAAGATGATCCACAAGCTGGCTGGGACCACGTCAGCGGATACAGGACGACAGCGTATTGTATTAGCCCCTATGCAAAACGAGAACAGACCGTCAGCACACGTTACAACACGAATAGCATTTTGCGAACCATCGAACAGATTCTAGGTTTGCCTCCTATGAATCAGTTCGATGCTGGCGCGTCGCCCATGTTCGAATGCTTTACGGACACCGCCAATTTTAATCCCTATGCGTCGGTTCCGATCAACATCCCTCTGGATCAGATGAATCCAATGCCGACCGCAATTGCTGACCCAATTCGAAGGAAATTTGCTGAAAAATCCGCATTGATCAATTTTTCGGAGGTCGACAAGGCGCCCGAGGATTTGCTGAATCGGGTGCTATGGAATGCAATGCGAGGCGATCAACCGTATCCAGAATGGGCAATCACCACGACTGAACTCGACGAAGAAGAGGACGCAGACGTTGAGGAGGCTGAGAAAGAGCTAGGCCATGTCAAGTAATTGGTGTGTGCCTGAACTGGAAACACCAACTGCCGTTATCCGCATTTCGCCTGATATCAATGTCCCTGTCACACAACGCGTCAAACGTCTCGTTGACACGCCGGCATTCCGTCGATTGTCTAGAATTAGCCAATTAGGGATGGTAGCATTCGTTTATCCGGGCGCGACGCACACGCGAATGGAGCACTCGTTGGGAGTCTACCGAAACGCCATCGAGTTTTTGCAACGACTATCCGGTGCCGATGACTTGGGCGACGTTCTTGGGGACTACGAGGTAAAGCTGTTTCTGGTTGCAGCGTTGCTCCATGATGTCGGTCACTGGCCGTTCTGCCATGCTATCGAAGATATGCATTTGAGTGGAATCCCTCGACATGAGGCTCTCGCACGTCGATTGATCACACAAGGTGAAATTGCGAGCGTGTTAGAAAAAGATTGGCAGTTAATCCCCGAAGATGTGGCGAATCTGCTTGCGCCCAAAGCAGAGGACAATCTGGACAATCGATCGAATGGCAATAGGTCGTTGGCATTGCTTCATTCGATGCTCAGCGGTCCGATCGATATCGACAAGCTCGATTACCTGGAGCGAGATTCATTGCACGCTGGCGTTCCGTACGGACGCAACTTCGATCGCAACCGGTTGGTAAGTTCTTTGTGCATCGACTCCGATCGAAATCGATTGGCCATCACGGACAAGGGGCGTACAGCTGCTGAGATGATGGTCTTTGCCCGGTACGTAATGTTCAGCGAAGTCTACTGGCATCATGCCGTTCGTAGCGCTACGGCCATGCTCCAACGGGCCGCTTATGAACTCCGAAATGAAACCGAACGGACTCAGTCTTGGATCGATATGAATGAGTCCGAGATGATCGACTCGCTTCGATCGTCATGCAAAGACAAGCCTTGGTCGCCATGCATCGAGGGTCTTTTTGGCCCGCAACGTCAACTCTACAAACGTGTTGCGCAATTCGACTTCCTTAATCACCCCGACGAGCATCGCGCATTGGCCAGAAGACCCTATTCGGAGATGGTGGAACTCTCGGCTAAGCTTGCGACTCACATACAAAAAAAGACAGGCACGGTTGTTGGTTCGCACGACATCCTCATCGATGCCCCACCTGTCAAACTGGAAGTGCAATTCCAATTGGACGTGCGGCAACGCGATGGGAACTACCGAACTTTGGGTGAATTGTCTCCGGTCGTACATGCACTCGCAACGAAGCAGTTCGATGATATTGTCAAGAGAGTACGAATTTTTGTTCGACCTGAATTAAGGGACCAGGTTTCCTCAATCGACTTTGCGGCTGTTGTACTGGGTTAAACGATCATTGACCATTCTTGAACCAAAGCCTAGGAAACAGAGTAATACAGAAATCCTCACTGTATCGACAAAGAATCACGGTGGGAACCACCGTGCCACACTCAACAGAAAGGATTGACGATGCTACAAATACTTCTTGTGGGAGTGTTGGTTGTCTTTGTTGCGAATCCTGCAGCTGCCGATGAAACCGCATCCTGGCCCGAATGGCGAGGCCCAAGCGCGAACGGCGTTGCGACAAATTCAAAACCGCCTATCGAATGGAGCCAAGAGAGAAATATTCGCTGGACCACTCCCATGCCTGGCCGAGGACATAGTACACCTGTCGTCTACAGAGACCGCATTTTTTTGACCTCGGCGGTGCCCGTCGGGAAAAAACTTTCACCTAGAATGAGTGGCCGCCCAGGCGAACACGACAATTTAGCGGTAGACAGTAGATTTCAGTTTGTTGCTCTATGCGTAGATCGCAAAACGGGAGCCATTCTTTGGACGCGAGTGGTTCACGAAACCTTGCCCATCGAGGCAGGACACAATACTGCTAGCCTCGCATCGGCGTCACCAGTGGTCGATAGCGATCATGTCTATGCTCACTTTGGTTCGCACGGGTTGTATTGTTTGGATTTTAACGGCAAAGTGGAATGGAAGAAGGATTTCGGGCAAATGCATTCCAAGCACGGGCATGGTGAGGGAGCATCCCCGACACTCTCGGGAGACACCCTAATAGTCAATTGGGATCACGAGGAAAAGTCGTTCATCGTGGCGTTGGACAAAGCGACTGGAAACGAACTGTGGCGCCGAGATCGTGACGAAGATACTTCCTGGAGTTCGCCAATCGTGATTGAACAGGGAGACGGGAAACAGGTGGTCGTTTGTGGAACCAATCGTGTCCGGGGTTACGAGCTTCAGTCGGGTAGGATCCTTTGGCAGTGCGGCGGCATGTCCTCGAATATCGTTGCGACGCCAGTGTACGCGAATGGAGTTTTGTATGTCGGAAGCAGTTACGAGAAAAAAATGTTGATGGCAATCGATTTGAAGGATGCGGTTGGCGATATAACAAATTCGAAACACATACTCTGGTCGCGAACGCGCGGTACACCGTATGTGCCATCTATGCTGCTGTACGATGAGGCACTCTATTTTTTAAGTCACTATCAAAACGTGTTAACGAAGGTGCATGGTCCAACTGGGAAAGAAACTGCCAAACCCATACGTCTAGGATCGTTGGGGAATATCTACGCTTCGCCCGTGGGCGCGAACGGTCACGTTTATATCACCGATTTGTCAGGCACAACCGAGGTCATCACGCACGCGGAGCAACCAAGAACTGTTGCCGTCAATCGACTTGGCGAGGCCGTCAGCGCTTCGCTTGCTATCGTCGGAAACGATATTTTGATTCGAGGTGACAACAACCTCTACTGCATTGGTAGTACTGAGAGCCAGACTGAAAACGATAAGTGATTTCGACCTGTACGATTCAAATAGGTTTGGTGCTTACTGAGCCTGAGGCGCTAGCCGATTTCCTGCGGCGTGTTTCGGCTAGCGCCTCTTGCTCAGGCTCAATGGATTGCATTGGTAAATTCAAATTCAATCGTAGAGGTCAAAACATATTGAAGTTCGGCCCACCATTTGCATTCTTGGCCAATGAAGTTGGATGACTGCCAATCAGTCGGGAGCGATTGCTGAACCCTCGAACCGGAAGATGAAATATGACTTTTCGAATGGATAAACTGACAATCAAAGGTCAGGAAGCGATCGTCGAGGCACAGTCTCAAGCTACTGCCGCGGGTAATCCGGAGATAGAAGGCCTTCATTTACTTTCCGGACTGCTCAAGGATAGCGAGGGTGTCGTCGTTCCATTGTTGAAGAAAATGGGTGCACCTCTCGAAAAAATCCGGACGGCTTGCGACAGTGAGTTGCAGAGATTGCCCAGAAGTTCTGGCGGGCGTCAACCGTCCGTTGGCCCCTCATTGCAAAAGTCTCTCGAGGCCGCCGCGACTTCAGCGACGGCCATGAAGGACGAATTCGTAAGTACCGAACATCTATTGCTGGGACTGTGTCGCACGGAAAATAAGGCGAGCAGCTTGTTAAAACTGCTCGGAGTGTCCGAACCCGATATCCTCAACGCCTTGCAAAGTGTGCGAGGTAGCGCGCGTGTCACAGATCAAAATCCCGAAGGCAAGTTCCAAGCGTTAGAAAAATACGGAATCGATCTCGTTGCGTTGGCAGCCAAAAATAAATTGGACCCTGTGATCGGTCGCGACAACGAAATTCGCCGAGTTGTCCAAGTCCTCTCGCGACGTACCAAAAACAATCCCGTGCTGATTGGTGAGCCAGGCGTTGGCAAAACAGCTATCGCAGAGGGTTTAGCTCAACGAATCGTCCAAGGGGACGTGCCGCAAAGCCTCAAGAATCGTCGCGTCATTTCACTTGATATGGGGTCCCTCATCGCGGGAACCAAGTTTCGCGGCGAGTTCGAAGAACGGCTTAAAGCGGTGTTGCGCGAAGTAAAGGATGCCGATGGCGAAGTCATCCTCTTTATTGACGAACTTCATACCGTTATTGGAGCAGGCGCGGCAGAAGGAGCGAGCGACGCGGCCAATCTGCTCAAACCAGAACTTGCACGCGGTCAATTGCGGTGCATTGGCGCAACCACTCTCGACGAATACCGTAAACATATTGAAAAGGATGCGGCACTTGAACGTCGCTTCCAGCCTGTTTACGTCGGGGAACCCAGCGTTGACGATACGATTACCATCTTGCGCGGGCTTAAGGCTAAGTATGAAGCCCATCATGGAGTTAAGATCCGCGACGCGGCGCTCGTTGAAGCGGCGAAGTTATCGCACCGCTATATCACCGATCGCTTTCTGCCTGACAAAGCGATCGACTTGATCGACGAAGCGTCTGCTCGGCTTGCGATGGAACGAGACAGTGTTCCAACGGAAATTGATACGTTGCAACGCCGTCTACGACAGCTGGAACTCGCACAGCGGCAGCTCAATGAAGAATCCGACAATAGCACTGAAGATGCTCTAGAGGACATCGAGCAGGAAATGGAAAAAGTTCGGCGAGAGCTGGCGAGCCTTCGTGAACAATGGGAATCAGAGAAGCTTGGTTTTTCTGGGGTGGGATCGGTCCGTCGGTCGCTAGAACAAGCCGAAGCAGAATTTCGTCAACTTGATTCCCGCATCAAAGAACAGCAATCTTCTGGGGCAGGTGTTTCCGAAGCGGACTACCAGAAACTCTTTGAGTTAGACCAACATTTGCGCAAAGTGCGAGAACAAATCGCAAAAGAAGAAGTGCAAGAAACCAAGGAGGCTAAAGAAACTGATAAGCGACGTTTGCTTCGAACGGAGGTTACTGCCGATGAAATTGCTGCCGTCGTTAGCGCATGGACCGGTGTGCCTGTCACTCGAATGTTGGAAACGGAACGGGCCAAGCTCTTGGTCATGGAGGATCGGTTGCACCAACGCGTGATTGGCCAAAACAAAGCAGTTGAAGCAATTAGCAATGCGGTTCGTAGAAGCCGGAGCGGCCTGCAGGATGCCAATCGTCCTATCGGTTCATTTCTATTCCTCGGACCAACCGGCGTTGGCAAAACGGAGCTTTGCAAAGCCCTAGCTGAAGTTATGTTCGACGACGAAACGGCCATGGTCCGCATCGACATGAGCGAATTCATGGAACGGCATACCGTAAGTCGTTTAGTCGGTGCCCCTCCCGGATATGTGGGGTACGAAGAAGGTGGACAATTGACGGAAGCGGTCCGCCGAAGACCATATAGCGTTGTCTTGCTAGATGAAATCGAGAAAGCACACACCGATGTATTCAATATTCTCCTGCAACTACTTGATGATGGTCGTTTGACTGATGGCCAAAATCGTACCGTGGATTTCACCAACACGATTGTGGTCATGACCAGCAACATCGGTAGTCAGATGATCCAACGCGTGGCAGAAGAGGGAGGCAGCGAAGAGGACATGCAGCAGGCAGTGCAGGATTCATTGAAGACCAAGTTCTTGCCCGAGTTTTTGAATCGAATCGACGAGACCATCATCTTTGAACCGCTTCGAAAGGAACAAATTCGAAAGATTGTTGTCCTTCAAATCAAACGACTTGAGCAGCAGTTGGTCGAGAATCACTATCGATTGAATATCTCGGAACGTGCCATCGATGCTATAAGCAACGAAGGCTACGACCCAGTTTATGGAGCGCGCCCACTGAAGAGGGTCATCCAACGCCGTTTGCAGAACAAGATTGCCACAGAGTTGTTGCGGAAAGACGAGAATGACGGCGGTAGCATTCACGTAGACTACGTCGAGGATGATTTTCAGATCAAGTCTATGCCGTAAACTCCAGGAAAAATCTGGTTGACTTCCCCAATAAACTCCACTACCATGCGAAACACAGTAGTTAACCGTGTTTTTCTGAGAAGGGGCGGTATCAACCGATGGAGGGTGCGACTATGGACTCAACGTGGCTTTCCCAAATGCGGAAGGGCATTCTAGAGCTTTGCGTTCTAGCAGTCGTTACGCGGGACGAGACCTATGGCTATGCAAT
>JANLUJ010001379.1:0-1928 GCA_031363425.1 Pirellula sp. | reverse complement strand
CAGCGCAAGGCCCAGCAGGCCGGGTGCACGCTCAGGCTGTTGAAAGCTCGCCTGCGAGCAGGGCAGATACAACTCGCGCTTGGCGCGGGTGAGCGCCACATATAAGAGCCTCGCAAGTTCTGCTTGTTCCTTGTTAGCCTGGGCAATTCTTGGCTGTACGAGCGAGGCAATAGCCGTCGAGTCGAATGGATTTGCTCTTCAAGAAGGTAGAAATTGTCTAGTAGCCATTCAGCTGCAGGCGCAATACGACGGTTTTTCGCCACAGCGGCTGAGACGAGATCATATGTCTTTTGGAGGACCAGCTCATTTTCGGCAAGTCTACTCAGCAGCTTGTCTGCCATCTTTCCATGAGCTAGCGTATGCATTGTGGCCATGTGACGTGCATGACGCTCCAATTGATCCGCGCTCAACAACTCATCGCGAAATGGCTGCTCGCCCGAGATGGAATCGGTTGGCGAGCGGCGAAGGACACAGCTTCGCCATGTGGACAGTAAATTTTTTCGGTCAGCCATTGCGAATGCCGTTAGTTACTAAAATGGTATTCGGATTATTCAACAAAAAAACCGACGTGGAGGGGACAAACAGTTGTCTCGCCGCGCCGGCTTACTTGTCGACTAGCTATCCGACAGGGCCGAATCGCTCTTCTATTTAGTCATCCGAGTTGTTTTGGTTTGACATTCAGCATAGGCAACAATTTGTAAATGGCAAGGAGCAATCGTTGGCGCAGTAGGCTAACGGCAACATGCAAGACCTTGAAAGAACGAGTGGCTGACATTGCCTGATCGATTTTGATAGAAGAAACATTGTTGAATTCCTCCTTGCCTTTATTCTGCATTGCTCTAACATTACTTTCGAAGACTCCTCCGTGCACAGATATCGTGCGTGTGGGGATCGATCGCAATACTTCGGATGACCATTACAGGGCAGCTTGCCAGGTTCAAATGAGGACCATAGCAAAGAGGCCAGATACTAGTAAGCCGACGCGTTGAAGCACTTGCAGTGCATTGATGTGTCGGCTTTTTTCGTTTTTAAGCGTCAGGTTTAACCCTACCTAGCACGACGCGCAAGCTAGTGATTCCAGCTTCCAATTCACTAGCTCGCGCGTCGTGCTACCAGTACTTTTCAGTCTGCCGCTCGCCATAACTCGCGTGTTGCTCACTTTGCATCGAGGTACGGTATCTCCGCATTTTTCAAGGTTTTTAGCAGACAACTGAAGGAACTCGATCATGTTGTGGACCATTTTTGTAATTCTCATGGTGATGTGGCTTTTGGGGCTGGTTACCGGCGCGACGATGAATGGCTTCATCCATATTTTGCTCGTTATCGCAATTGTGGTGGTACTTCTTCGTGTTATTCAAGGGCGCCAGTTAGCCTAGAAAGTAAATAATGGATTCAAGCAATTCGACTATTGTTTCCGAAGGCTCGCTCAAGCACCTTCGAGATCTACTCCACATGAACATTGATAGCCGCGACGGATTCGCGTACGCCGGCGAGCGCCTCGCCGAAAAGCACTCGGCGCTGTCGATTCGCTTTTACCGCTATTCGCAACAGCGCAATGACTTTTATGAAAAGCTAAAAGAGGTTGTCCAGGTAAACCACAAAGAACCAGTGACTCGCGGCTCAACAGCTGCTTCGCTGCACAGAACGTGGATGGAGTTGAAAGACGAACTAAACGAAATGGTGGATGTATCCGCGGTGGTGTTCGAAGCCGAGCGAGGCGAGGGCTACATCAGGGACGCCTATGAGTCAGCGATTCATGACGTCGAAGAACCGAAACTACTTGCGTTGCTCAAGCATCAATTCGCATCCGTGCAAGAATCGTATTCGTGGCTCGCGGGTTTAGTCGAGGCAGATCGAATCAAACTCGCAATCAATAACGAGTCCCACGGACTAAGAAGTGGAAACTAAATTGCCATGGATCCTGTTGG
>JANLUJ010001377.1:0-2121 GCA_031363425.1 Pirellula sp. | reverse complement strand
AGTTCCGCAAATGCGCTTGCCTGTACGCCCTGGCTTGAAACAACCGCCGTCAATTCACCAAGGTTGATCGTTGTAGAAATGTCTTCAAGTAGTTTTTGTCCAGAACTGTTTTTGATAGTAACATGGTCCAAAACAATGCTCTTCGAAATCTTGACCGGTGCGATCCGATCGTGGTGATTGTGGTCTAAAGTCGGTTGTTCAAGATAGGTTGCCAGTCGATCTGCTGGCGGCTCCGCCATCTTATATCGACGATAGGCTCGCTGAAATCGATACAGGCTGGCGACAGACAGGCCATTGGACATGCACATTACAAAAAGCTCTCCGACGTGGAGTCCAGATGATTCGTCCAAAAAGCGAATCGCAACAACAACCATAAGGAATGCAGCAAGTGCTGCGCAAGCGAGTAGCATAGTCGGTGATTTCCAAGTACCACCATCTGCCAATTGCAGTTGGGATTGACGGTACGAATTCAAATGACCTTGGTAACTCAACTTCGTGTCTTCTTGATCGTGAACAAACGCTAACAAGGGTGCCGTATTGCAAAGGTAGGAAAGCTGCTCACTAGCAGCTCGGGCTCGTTCCAAAAGAACCGGTCTTTTTTTCCGACGCGTTGACTCCAAATTCGAATACAGCACCCATACCAAGACCGCGCAGACAAGTGCCAGAACCGTAATCCATAAATGTATGGAAGCAGAAAGGAAGAGCAAAAGTATCGCCTGAACTACATGCCTTGGAAAGACACGAAACCATTGACCGATCGCCTCTCGAACAGATGGGACATGGACATAAAGCATTTCTCGCATCGCATCTTGCTGACCAGATAGCCCTTGCTCCATTGCCAAAGCCCCAGACTTCCCAAAAAGCTTCTGTTGTAACTCGACGGCGATTTCGAGCGAAGTATGCAGCGCAGCTCGATAGCAAGTGAGCAACGCAATGCATTCCAACGCTATCATGATGACAATTAGCGCAACGATACCTAACACGCCGCGAAGGATACTTCCACCTGCGTTTAGCCAAGCTGTACTAAGCTCAAAATACCGTCCTACGGTCAAATGATCGGGCATGGCTGTCGGTTTCCCATCCATTGGCCCATGCTGGCCAGCAACCAATAATTGAATGAGCCAACCGCTTAGAACCAAAATGATCGGCACCAAGACGCCTGCGATGGTTCCAAATACCCATACTGCCCAGTGGTGTTCCGACATCTTTGCTTGCCGCACCAACCGCTGCCAAACTCGTGAATGCAAAATGAAAACTCTCCAAAAGCGGCCGGCGACCTGAAAACTACCTGCTAGTTGACGACGGTCAAACGACCGTGGTTACGCTCGTCAGAGCGTGGGAGGTACCTTTCAAATTGTTGTTCGCCTAAAAGGGTCAAACAGGACCTCTCTAGGATATTCCAACGGGGTCCTAACGTCTTGATGCGAAGTGCCGATTTTATCGATTTTGATGGCGAATCGAACGGCTTTTCAAAAAGAAATCCTGTTGGATTAAGGAAACCGTCTGTTTGCTCCGCATGTTGCGAAAAGTCAACCTATGTTTCCAAGTCGTGTCAATGTACGGACCAACTCCGAAACTCTCATCCAGTTTTATTCGATCCATCCGATGTCAAACAACAACACAAAAAACGAATCCAAAACGCGCCTCCTGATTGCGGACGACGATCAATGGCTTCTGGAGTCGATGGCGGAATGGCTAGTCAGCGAAGGCTATCTTGTTCAAACCGCACAAAGCATCGAGCAGACAATGAAGATGTTGACGAAGGAAGCCTTCGATCTGCTATTGTGCGACGTACGGTTCGATGATGGCGACGGCATCGCATTGCTAAAAAAAGTCCGAAAACGATTTCCCCAACTACCTGTCCTGATGATGACAGGATACGCTGGCCCAGATGCCGCTCGCGAATCGGTTGCGGCTGGTGCATTCGAACTCTTGACCAAGCCCATTATCGATGATGAACTCCACACCGCCATCACGAGAGCACTTCAACAAAAAAACATCACCGACGAAAACGAACGCCTAAAAATAGCCCTCGATCGGCGTTTTGGCTTGGAAAGTATTGTTAGCCATGATTTGCGTATGTTGAAGATCTTTGAAATGATCGACAACGTCGCTGATTCG
>JANLUJ010001353.1:0-10389 GCA_031363425.1 Pirellula sp. | reverse complement strand
ATCGGTATTATTGGGTGCGGCCGAATTCGGAGCACCCATTTGCAATCCGTATGCAATTGGACTGTAGTTCAGTTGCGATGCCAAACAAATGGAAAGAAGTACCGCGAGGCTTTTGGGAAACATGATCTTGCCGGATTGGATCCTTGAATATCTGAGATGCCCGCACTCAAGCGGAAAACTATCGTTCGCTTCACAAGCCGTTTTGGATGATCTTTCAGAACGTGCCCGCGCAGGAAAACTCATCTCAATACTGGGTCGTACTATTTCCGAGGTTCCATCGCAAGGTCTAGTTAGTTCGGACGGTCGATGGTTTTATTCGTTGCACGATGGCATCGCCTGTCTCATGGCGGATGAAGCTGTCGAATTGTTGACCGATCGTAACGATAGCAAATTGGGGAGATAGTTTGTTCGGGCTCGCAATCCAGGGCCTTACCGGATCAACTAGAGGCGGAGCCGCGGAGCCCTCCAAAGCAGTGCTTTCCAGAGCAGAGCCTTGGAATGAGATCAATCAATACTGCAAAGCGGAAAGCTTTTTTGTTTTAAGGCGAGCGGCGGAATGAACACTACCGTAGCTGAATTCTTACGAATTCAGTTGTTTCTGAATTCTTACGAATTCAGCTACCAATCGTGGTATGTTTTTTCCTGCCGCTCGTCTAAGCAAGATGCGCATTTTGCGTCGAGTTTTCTTTCTTGGGGATATTTCCGGAAAGGGCTAAATGTTTGGGCTCGATGGATCGATACAAGAACAGCGGGAAAAGTTTTCCGCGTAGGTAAAGATTTCTACTTACGTCGACAGGCACGTCTGGCGTGAGTTTCCGGCCTCAAAACATGGAAGATACAGTCGTGAACCGCTTCACCCTCCTCTTACTCGTTGCGACAACCATCGCAGGTGGCAACGCCTTTGGCCAAAACCACGCGTCGGGACATGCTGGCAACTCAACGGTCCGCAGCTCACAATCTCCGATGGTACCAGCTAGATCGACGGCTGTACCGCGGCCTGCTCGGCCAATGGGTCGTCCTGTCTCTCACGCGAGCATGATTGCCGATGAAGATGGGGAAGTCATGTACCAAGATGCGCCCGAGAGAGTCGTTCTGGGAGAGTCCTACAATCCAAACGAAGGATTAGCTGAGATTGGTGGTGGTTGCACGTCATGTGGCGGTGGAGGATGCAGTAGCTGCGGTGATTTTGGCGGCGACACCTGCGGAAACCTATGCGGATTCGATCTGTGCAATCCTGGCGGATTGGGCGGGCGGCAATTGTGCATCGGCTTGCCATCGCACGGCTGGGTAAGTGTCGAGTATTTGAACTGGTACCAGAACGGGATGGAAACTCCAGCCTTGGTTACCACCTCACCTGTTCCAACAGCACAGAATCAAGCGGGAGTGCTTCCACTTGCAACCACGCTTTATGGTGGAAACAACGATATCCTCAGCAATCGGATGAATGGCACTCGCGTTCGCTTTGGCTGGTGGTTTGCAAACAATCCAAACCTTGGAATCGAAGGCGAATATCTAGGATTTGGTACACGAACGGAGAACTTCGATCAGCAATCCAACGGCAGTGCGATATTGGCACGTCCATTTTACAATGCTGTCACTGGGATGGATGACTCTGAACTTGTCTCATTCCCAGGTCTTCTGTCAGGTCGCGTCCGAACGACGGCCACCTCGAAACTAGATGGAGCAGCCGTTCGATTTCGACGTATGCTTTGTTGCAGCAGTGGATGCGGGTTCTCACCCATCGCTTGTGGCCCGGTTCCATCCCAATCCCGGATTGACGCGACCTTGGGCTGGAGATTCTTTCAGCTCAAGGAGAGCCTAGGAATTCAAGAAGACTTAACTTCTTTGAGCACGGCCAATCCTGGCAGCTTTGTTCTCAATGACAACTTCCGGACACGCAACCAATTCAATGGCGGCGAACTTGGCTTTCAGTGGATGGGGAGAAGAGGTTATTGGTCGCTAGACATGTTGATGCGATTGGGACTTGGCAACACCCGCCAAGAAGTCATTATCAACGGTACCACGCAATCCACTCAAAACGGAGCAACCACAACTTCCAATGGCGGTTTGCTAGCTCAACGAACCAACAGTGGGACGTTTGTGCGTAATCAATTCGGTGTCGTTCCTGAGTTGGGAGCAACTCTCGGCTATCAAGTCACGCAGCGAATGCGTTTCATTGCCGGCTACTCGTTCATCTACTGGAGCAACGTAGTTCGCCCAGGGGACCAAATCGATACAACCGTCAATCCAAACCTGCTTCCTCCTGAGAATCCGACACAAACTGCATTCTTGAACCCCAGGTTTACCTTCCAAGATTCCGATTACTGGGTTCAGGGATTGAGCCTCGGCGGCGAATATCGTTGGTAACCATTCGATAATTGCAAGCTAAAAAAGTTCAATATCTAGGGCTTGATGGATCTTCTCGATCGATCAAGCCCTTGATTCGTTGAAGCACCCATTCAACGACCGCACAAATTAACCAATACAAACAGATATCGAGGTCGGCAAGGAAGCTGATAACGTGAGTCATTGACTCGCGGTCACTCCTGAACGGCCGAGCCCACGGACGGAGCAGTGACAAACATGGCTGGACTTTTGAATCGACTCTACGCAATTTTGAGTGGCTCCAACAGAGGTCGCGTGTCGGCTGCGATCCAAAACCGAGCCAAACGAAAACTCCGAATGGAATTGCTCGAAGGCCGTCAATTAATGGCTGCCAACATCACGGGTACGGTCTTCTCAGATCTCACGGACAACGGCTTTAACACCGGCGTTGACCCCAACCTCTCTGGCGTGACGATCGCTTTATTTCGAGACGGCGGAAACACATCCTATGACAGCGGTACCGGTACCGTGGCCGCAGGGGATGATACTTTGGTTGGCACTACAACAAGTGCCGTTACGACAGGTTTGTACTCATTCAACGTGACGACAGCCGGAACGTATTTCGTGGTTCAATCGAGTGTGGCCACCGGATTGATCCAACGCTCGACGCAACGTGTACAGACCGTTATTGTCACAAGTACAGACATCGCTGGTGTCGGGCTTGCGACGATCGATACGTTTGATACAACCGCCCAGTCAGTTACCGCATCGTTTGGCGGAACCAATCCAGACTTCAACGCAACAGCTGCGTCCGAAGCGGTCGGAGGTGAACGCGATATGTTCGTGAATGCAACCGCAGGCACGATATCGATGCAATCGGATACTCCGTCAACTACCAACTACTTGGCGTTTGATGTTGGTGCGGGTGCGAACGGAACTCGCATACTGTCGTATGACGGAATCGACGGGGACGCTCAGGTCCTTGCAACAACCGGACTTGGTGGACTTGATTTGACCTCCGCAGGTGCCGCCACAGGCTTTCGATTCTTGATAGGTGGTGAAGCGGGAACGCAAATCACGATCCAAGTCAATAGCGGTGCCAACGCTTCGACACGTACGGTTGCAATCCCGACAACATCGGGTGCATCGCCAACCGATACCTTGGATGTCCCTTTTACCGATTTTACTACGAGCAGCGGTACCGGAGCGGACTTTACCAATGTGGGATCGCTTCAATTCTCTGTTTCTGGTCCGAATGCGGCTGATGCAATCATCGATTTGATCCAAACTTTTGGCGCAACGACAATCACTCGCAACATTGCCAACCTAACTCCGATGAGTATTGGTAACCTCGTTTTTTCAGATCGCAACAACAACGGGTTATTTGATACAACGTCGCCCACCGAAACCGGTGTCAGCGGCGTGACTTTGCAACTGTTTTCCGATACGAATAACAACGGCGTATTCAACGCTGGAGTCGACGTTGCCACGCTCGACAGTACCAATGTCCCCATCACGGCTACCTCGGATTCGTCCGGCAATTACACCTTCACCAACCTTTTCCCTGGTCGGTATTTTACGGTAATCCCAAGCAGTCAGTTTTTGACGGGAGCGGCTGCGGCCGGGTTTGTTGTTAGCTCGACGACTCCCGCTGGGACAAACAATACCAACAAAGGTGTGGCGGTCGTTGGAACTGGCGTCGTGACCTCGCTCGTGTCGCTCAATGCAGGTGCGGCGCCGATCACCGATGGCGATACAAATGCCAATACAGATTTGAGCTTTGATATCGGTATCGTTCCGCAGTTTGACTTGACTGTAGCCAAGACGACTACCGCAACCGTCGCCGCAACAGGCACAACGATTACCTACACAATCACGGCCAGAAATGACGGGCCGTCGCCAGCGTCAGGCGTGACTCTTTCGGATGATATTCCTGATGGCCTGCGTGTTATCACCGCAACATCCAGTGTCGGTACTGATGTCGTAACGATCCCTGCCTCAGCCAGCGATACGACGGTCGCAAACCCAGACAACATCACTATTGACGTTGGCACTTTGGCCGCAAGTGCTACGACCCAACGCACCATAACCATCGTTGCTGAGGTGCTCGCCGTAACGACAGGAACTGGCAGTCCGGCAGCTCTCGTGAACAACGTAACGATTGCTGGACTTGGAACTGAATTGACGACGCTGCCAAACACCGCCAGTGTTTCATTGCCAGTTCAATTGCGCAACGACTTGGTTGTCGTGAAGACAATTACAACCAACCCTGCATCGACGGGAAACCCTGCAATCGCGGCACCTGGTTCGACCATTACTTACACCCTGGTCGCCCGAAATGATGGTCCATCCAGAGCCACCACGGTGCGTGTGACAGATGACCTACCCGATGGAATTCGAGTTTTGACAGCGACCTCAAGCGATGTAACCGATACGGTTACGATCCCAGCATCTGCTCAAGATACGACAGCAGGAAATCCGGACAATTTGACCGTCGATGTGGGTGAGCTTTTAGTCGGTGCTGGCAATCAGACGACGATCACCATTACGGCCGTGGTCTTGGGCGCAACCTCTGGCCTGTTCACCAATTCCGCCAACATTGCCGCGACAAACACCACTGTGAACAACGAGTTGCTCCTAACGAACAACGATAGTTCAGTCCAAGCCAACGCTCAACGCAATATCGACTTGGTCGTGACAAAGTCCATTGCGACGAACCCAGTGTCAACTGCGTCACCTGCTACAGCCCAACCAGGCTCTACCTTTACTTATACGATTCTGGCACGCAACGACGGTCCGTTGGATGCGACCACAGTACGAGTCGTAGATGACATTCCAGATGGAATTCGAATTATCTCAGCGACATCCAGCGACGTTACCGACACGATTACGATTCCAGCCTCTGCCCAAGATACGACGGCTGCCAACAGCGATAACATTACCATTGACGTCGGCAATTTGGCAGTGGGTGTTGGAAGCCAGACAACCATTACGATCATTGGCGTTGTGCTCGCTGCCACACAAGGTAACTTCACCAACGTAGCGACTATCTCTGCCACCGATACAGCCACGAACATCGAGACGATAACCAACAATAATTCGAGCTCGATCGCTGCCAACGCGCCTCGTACCGTCGACTTGACAGTTCTCAAGTCAGGACCAACGACTGCGGTCTCAGGGAACACAATCACCTACACAATGACGGCGACCAACAATGGTCCATCGGATGCGATCGGCGTGCAAGTAGTTGACAACATACCGGATGGTATTCGCGTTATTAGCGCCACGGTAAATGGCAACACAGTGACCATTCCCGCGAGTGCATCGGATTCAACTGCTGCGAACCCAGACGATATCACCTTCGCGGTTGGAAACCTAGCCACGGGAGTAAGCAACACTACTATCATCATTGTCGCAGCGATCCTACCAGCTTCGACGGCAGCACTCGTGAACAGTGCGGTCATCAGCACTACCGATACGGCTACCACAGAAACACCGACCAACAACAATGCTGCCTCGGTCACGACAACCTTGACACAGCAGAATGACGTCGGCGTCACTAAGAGTGGGCCAACATCATCCGTTGCCGGTGCCACTGTCACGTACACCATGAATGTGACCAACAATGGCCCCTCGACGGCGACTTCGGTCAGTGTCGTGGACACATTGCCCACAGGTGCAGTATTCGTCTCGGGCACATCCTTGATCGGGACGACTGCTGCTGGCACTGTCGCCTCTGGTGCGAACAACACAGCCAACGTCACCATACCGACGTTAGCACCTGGCGAGACGGCGATCGTGACGATTCTTGCGACGGCCCCTACAACAGCTCCGAGCAACGTTACCAACACCGTCACGGTGACAGCAGCCAACGACAACGTCGCAACGAACAACACAGCTACGGCTGCCACAGCAATAACGGCTCCGGCTGTTGCCAATCTATCCGGCCGAATCTATGTGGACAGCAACAACGATGGAACGGGTCAGACAACCGAGCCGGGCGTTTCCGGTGTCACGGTTACCTTGACGGGAACGGAAACCAATGGGGGTGCCGCCGTCAATCGAACGACCACGACAGATACCAGTGGTAACTACACGTTTGCCAGCGTGAATCAAGGGACCTACACGGTTAACTCCGGGTCGCCTAACGATTTTAATTTCCGAGCTGCCAACCCGGGTACCACCGGTGGAACAGCCGGAACTCGACAAATCTCAGCGATTAACCTAGCGGGAACCAACTCGGCCACCAATAATGTTGGTTTCACGCGGGTGTTCAGCAAGAGACTTTTCCTGGCCTCTGGGCCAACGCCATAAACGTGGCCAGCTAAACGTGGTCAGCTAAACGTGGCCGACGCTGCTAGCGTCGGCTCGGAAGCGGATAAGTCGGATGCTGGCAGCATCCGCCACGAACCAATATCCAGAGATTATTCGCATGAGCCAAGATCCACGCGTTGTTTGGCATGAGCAATCCGTCACCATGCAACAACGATTCGAGCGCAACCACCATCGCGGTTGCGTGGTGTGGTTCACAGGCTTGAGCGGATCCGGGAAAAGCACTGTTGCCAACATTGTCGAACAAAATCTCTTTGAGCGCGGGGCTCACACTTTCTTGCTTGATGGTGACAACGTTAGGCATGGCCTATGCGCCGGCCCCAATCTCCTGGAACCTGTTCACGGTCCAGAATTTGCCAAACGCTTTGGTCTCGGATTTGGCCCTCAAGATCGGGAGGAGAACATTCGTCGCGTTGGTGCCATCACTGAACTCTTCGCATCTGCAGGTCTAATCTGCCTGACTGCATTTGTAAGTCCCTATCGAATCGACCGCGATCGAGTACGGCATTGGGTCGAATCGCGTGGCGCAAAAGGTGATTTCATGGAGGTGTTCGTCAATACGCCGCTCGAGACTTGCATCCAACGCGATCCCAAAGGATTGTACCAGCAAGCCATCCAAGGCAAGATCCCCCATTTCACCGGTATCTCCGATCCCTACGAACCTCCTGAGTCCGCCGAATTGGAGTTAGCTGGAGCTTCCTATCCACCCAAAGTATTGGCTGAGCAAGTGTTGCAGATGCTCATTGAACGCAAGGTAATCACACCATGAAATCATCGACGTCAACGTGGACTTTCTTTTTTTTAGTGGTCATCGTTTCGATTGTGGCCTTCATTCAGTCCGTCTCTGGCCAAGAGAAAGCTGCGAGCGAAAGCGAGTCATCGAAGTTTATTGTTTTGCATGACTTAACCAAGTACGCTGCAGACGCAAACAAGTGGGAGCAAGACGTGGCCAAGATGATTGTTACCAACCTCGCCGACGGGGACGACGACGCCATCCTCTGTTTGGGTAGCTCCAGCTTTCGGCTTTGGAATACGATTTCAGAGGATATGGCTCCCTACAAAGTTGTGCGGCGGGCCTATGGAGGAGCCAAATACTGCGATCTCGCGATTCATGCTCCTAAACTTGTCGAGGGGCTTCGGTTTAGGGCAGCCATGATCTTCGTCGCCAACGACATCACGGGCAGCGAGAAAGATAAGTCGCCGGAAGAAATAGCTCGACTTGCAACGATCGTTATTGAGACTGTTCGAAAGCAGCGACCATCGGCTCCAGTCTTCTTGATTGCAATTACGCCATCACCGTCTCGATTTCAACACTGGCCTAAGATTGCGTTCGCCAACAAGGCTCTTGAAAAGCTCGCTTCCAACGAAGCCAAAACCTTTTTCGTTCCCTCACAAGAAAAGTATTTGAATTCGCAGGGTGAGCCTCGGCCAGAACTTTTTGTCAAAGATATGTTGCATCAGAACCAAGACGGGTACGCGATTTGGTCAGCCATCCTCAAAGATTCGCTCGAGAAAAACCTTCGGTAGGGACCCCGAACGCGTTCTTGAGCGTTGAATATCGAAGGGTACCGAGTCTGGATAGACTAGAATAGAAAATTAGTGCGTTAACTTAGTCGCAGGGCAAGGGCGTTTATCGATGCAAACAATAGAATCCGAGTCCGGTGCGGTGGCTCCATTCCCTGTTCGGAAGTTTAGTAAGCCAGAGTATCAGCTGCTTGGCAAACTGGGCGTGTTGTCCGTTGATGATAGAGTCGAACTATTGGAAGGATGGATCGTTCCCAAGATGAATCACAATCCACCGCACTATTCGGCATTGATGCTCGTCGAGGAAAAATTTCGTCTCTGCCTACCAGCAACCATGTTGCTTCGAATTCAAATGCCGATTTCGACCATCGACAGCGAACCAGAACCTGATTTGGCAATGGTGCTTGGCCCGGTCCGTCGATACTCCGAGCATCATCCGGAGCCGAACGACGTCGTGCTTGTTGTCGAAATTGCAGATACGTCTTTGGCACGCGATAGACAGAAGTGCAGACTCTACGCCAGGGGAAACGTAAAAGAATATTGGATCGTCAATTTTGTCGATCGGCAAATTGAGGTCCATAGCCAACCAAGTGGCCCCTCGCCAAATCCATCGTATAACAGTCGCGACGTTTACGATGAGTCGAGTACCATTTCGTTTTCGATCGAGAATAACTCCCATGTGCAGCTTCGAGTCCGCGATCTGCTTTCCTAGTGCCGGCGAAGTATAATGCACAAATCCGAACTGAGCCAAACCGATATAAAGTCCGGGTGCATCGGTTCTATGCGATACGGGTCTCGGACCCAAGGAATCGCAGTATGTTACAAATTATATATATTTTTTCGATTTAGAGTTGACGACTATTGTTTTGTAGGATCATCGGACTACGTTAATCTTTGAGGCGGTTCAACGAGTTAGTAAAAATTCGCGAGGTTCATCATGTCGTTTAGGTTTTTCTTCTTTGCGGTTTTGGTGTTAAACCTTGGGTTGGCCAAGGCGGATTTCCTGACCTTCAATTTGGTGATTCCCAGCAGCAGTTTAACCCTTAGCGGAAGTGCTACTGTCCCGGCAGCCGGTGGTGGAACGTTCGCATATGCAGCTCAAGGGGCTGGTAGTCTCGTTACCTCCTACGCCGGTACGTTTGGCGTCAACGTCGACAATGTGCTAAACCCAACGACTATTTCGTTCGCAAGCGCCAGTCTGGATGCCAACACTAATGGCAGCTGGCTTCCAAGCAATGGTGGTGGTGCAGCAACAGCGGCAATCGGCGATTATGGAATTGCTATTCCCACTATTCCCGGTGGAGCATTTGGGAAACTTCGAGATGTCGTCTTCAATTTAAGCGCCGCTTCCACAGGCGTAACTGCAGGAACCGGAGCGTTCTCCGTAGCAGGTCAAACCTTTCAGCATACAGCCGGTTCAATCGACGTATTTGCTGCCGGGTTAGGTGGTGGCGACACCGCGCTGTTGACCACGTCTGGTCTCAACGTGAATGCTGCTAGTGGTACTTACACCGTCGCCGGTGGAATTGCTACCCTGACAATTCCCGTTACGTTTACGGCTTCCTATTCGATTCCAGGGGCGGTTGTACCAGGTTCGAATACATTTACTGGTACATTGGTTGGAGTCACAGCCGTACCAGAACCAGGCTCAATGATCTTGATGGGTGGCATGATTGGGTGCATTGCACTTTGGCGAAAACGAAAAACGTTAACAAGCAGACTGGCCCAATAAAGTCTCAGGCAGGTAATTTTAAACGATTTTTTATCGTGCCAATGCTTGCTCGCAAGCATTGGCACTTTCTTTTGGTTAAGCTCGCAGGCTTGAATCGTACGTTTCACATTGGACGCTAGCAGCGTCCACCACGTGGCTGACGCTGCTAGCGTCAGGATCCGACAGCGACGGTTACTTGTCTTTTCGCTAGACTGTACTCCTGTCTCGTTTTTGCCAAAGCAATTGGTGGTTGAGACTTCACGAATCACGGTCGACTGACAAGTACTGCGCCTTGCTGAATATGTTTCGCATCCTGTTGAAAAAGTATATCAACGAAGCCCTGTTGCTATGGAGTGCTTGTGCACTGGTGCTCTTTTTCTTTCCCTGGGTGCGGATCTGGACGGTTAGTCAATTCGAATTGAGCGGCTTCGCGCCGCTGATTGAACAATTCCGAGCGTTCGAAAAATTCTCGCCGGTCCCTCTGGAACAGTTTCTCA
>JANLUJ010001346.1:0-2361 GCA_031363425.1 Pirellula sp. | reverse complement strand
GGGCTTGGGGCAGGAAGCGCTGCTTATGCTTTGGAATGACCTCGACCGCATTCAAAGGCAATTCAGTTAATACCAATTTCCTCTTGCCGATGGATAGGTTCAGTTCTTTGCATTGTTCCAAAAGCTGGCGATGTACGTCGGCCCATTCTCTCAACCGGACAAGCGAAAGAAAAGAATCGCGGCAGGCTTTTTCAAGTCGCGAGCGGCCGAGGTCTTCCCGCAACTTCTGGTAAAAATCCCAAATGCGAACATAGCTGAGGAAATCGCTATTGGGATCTCGAAATTTGAAGTGCGCTTCATCGGCTGCCGAGGCTTTTTCGGGGGGACGAATGCGAGGGTCCTGAGTTTCGATTGCAGCGGCGATGATGAGTGCATCGTTGAGGCAGCCGTTTCGTTCGGCTTCAATGAGAATTCGACCAACGCGTGGATCGACTGGCCATCGCGCGACCTTGCGGCCGATTTCGGTTAAATGGCCAGCTTCGTCGACTGCGCTGAGTTCTCGCAATACGTTCATACCCTCGCGGACCGATTCAGGTCTCGGCGGATCGAGCCAGGGCAACGACTCGATGTCATCGATGCCGAGGGATTTGATGTGCACGATCGTAGAAGCCAAATCGCTACGACGAATTTCAGGCGTTGCGAAAGCGGATCGCGACAGGAAATCGGCTTCGTCATAGAGACGGATGGCGATGCCTGGCCCAAGTCGACCGCAACGGCCTGAGCGTTGGTTGGCGGACGCTTGAGAGATTGGTTCGATCGGGAGTCGCTGCACTTTGCTCTTTGCAGCGAAGCGTGAGATACGCGCAGTGCCGGTGTCGAGCACATAGCGAATGCCAGGAACCGTCAAGGAACTTTCCGCTACGTTGGTGGCAAGGATGATGCGTTGATTGCGATGGGGTTGAAACACCCGTTGTTGTTCGGCCTCGGTAAGTCGAGCATAGAGGGGTAGGACCTCGATGGAATTCTGTTGTCCACGGTCCGTAAGATGGCCGCGAAGCTGTTTGGCCGCGTCGCGGATATCGCGCTCTGTCGCAAAGAAGGCCAAAATATCGCCGCGACCTTCGCCGAGAAGTTCGTCGATTGCATCGCAAAAGCGTTGCGTCATCGAGTCAAAATCGTAGTCGCTGTTTGCTTGGTTTTCGCGAGCGCTCATCGCACCGCGATAGCGCACGTCGACGGGGAAGCTGCGGCCCTCGACCAAGACGATCGGCGCGGCACCGATTGCATCGGTAAAGTGATTGGCGTATTGCTCGGCATCGATGGTGGCGCTCGTGATGACCACACGCAGATCGGGACGCGTTGGCAACAAGCGTTGCAAGTAGGCCATAAGTAGATCGATATTGAGCGATCGTTCATGTGCCTCGTCCAGGATGATACAATCGTAAGCATCCAGGAACCGATCGCGTTGGATTTCGGCCAGCAGCACACCGTCTGTCATGAGCTTGATAAGGCTGGTGGGTTGGGTTTGGTCGTTGAATCGGACCTTATAGCCGACAACGTCACCGCCCTTGGTTTCTAATTCCTCGGCCAAGCGATGGGAGATGGAGCGAGCCGCGATTCGACGCGGTTGGGTATGCCCAATCCAACCAAATTTGCCCAAGCCGGCTTCGAGGCAGAACTTTGGCAATTGAGTGCTCTTGCCAGAACCTGTCTCACCGCAAAGGACAAGTACTTGTCTATGGACTAGAAGATCGATAATCTTTTCGCGATACGCGGTGATCGGCAATTCAGGGTCGTATTGAAGCGAATACCTAGCAGCTTTCCTGGCTGCGAACTGCTGTCGCGCCTGTAACGCGGCTGAGTTCCATCTATGTAAATCTGCCTCTTTGCGATGGCTGTTTGGCAATCGATCGATGCGTTGCCGCTGGCTGCGCAGGCGGAAGTAATGCCGACGAAGCAATTCGTCTGCTTTTAAGACTTCGATCTTGTTGGTATTCAGATTCATCGACTCAGAAGTTCCAGAAGCACTCTCGCCAGAAGCACTCATGTCCGCTCCCAACGGATTGCAAAAACGCGAGCCGCCACGATGAAACCAAATCCGCTAGCGGTGAGAACAGCGAGCTCCAATCCAATGTCTCGCACTGGGAGCTCCCGCCAAAAAATTTTGTTGTAACCATCGAGTGCCCATGCATTGAAGGTCCATAGTCCCGCATTTTGAATGGTTTCGCTCATCAAGTAGCGAGGCACCATGCTGCCACCGAGGGCGCTCATCGTAAGTATTACGATGGTAGACACCCACCCCAATTGCATCCGCGATTTGCAGAGTGCCGCAAGCATCAGGGCAAAGCTCGATGCCGCACCTGCCGTAACCAGCGTCATCGCAACGAAGCCTTCGATATGATGTTGGAGATCGATTCCAAA
>JANLUJ010001344.1:0-2921 GCA_031363425.1 Pirellula sp. | reverse complement strand
AAATGCAATTTTGTTTTCCGTGTGATCCGTGTGTTCCGTGGTCAACTCCGACAGCTGACTTATCAAGACCGCGAATCTGTTCTGTGCTCGTTGATTGCAACCACGGAATACGCTGAAGACACGGAAAAAAGTGGATTCGTCTCATCGTTCGGTTCTGATAGGAAATGGGAAATGCAATTTTGTTTTCCGTGTGATCCGTGTGTTCCGTGGTCAACTCCGACAGTTGCTGAATTGCATTTAGCATCCATCACAGATTAGACTGGGTATCTTCGGTTCCTCTTCGCAGTCCTGAACCAACCCAATCAGCCTCACCTCCAGTCCACTTTTCTTGGAATTTTCGATGAACTCATCCCTCGAACGTATCGGCACTTTTTCATTGAGATCGGTTCTACTGGCCTACTTGATTTTGCCGTTCCTAATTGTCGATACGTTGAGCGCACAAGAAGCGACTGCACCTGCCAAGCCTTCGTCGGACAAGTCGTCCGATCGATTGGAAGCGATCGAAGGGGCTCTCGGCAAAATCATTCTGGAACTTCAATCGCTCAAACAACCCAGATCTGCCGAATCCAAACCGTCAGAACCGGCCCTGAAACCCGTCGAAAAAACGCCTGCCAAACCCACCGTCTTTCCACCCGCGATGAAGATAGACTCCGAGTTGATCAAGAATGTGAAATGGCGTTCGATCGGACCAGCTAATATGGCCGGACGCATTACGGATATCGCAATCCATGATAAAGACCCATCGCTCTGGTTTGTCGCAACTGCCTCTGGCGGCATCCTCAAGACTATCAATCAAGGTACCACGGTATCTCATCAGTTTGATAAACAAGATACCGTTTCGATCGGTGCCATAGCCGTCGACCCAAATGACACCAATGTGTTGTGGGCAGGGACAGGCGAAGCGAATCCGCGCAATTCGGTTTCCTATGGCGATGGAGTTTACAAATCGACTGATTCCGGCGCAACCTGGAAGAATATGGGACTTAAGAAGACGTATCAGATCAGTCGTATTCTCGTTTCCCCAAAGGATTCAAAAATCGTTTATGTGGGAGCGGCGGGACGACTCTATGGCCCCAATGAAGACCGAGGTGTTTTCAAAACAACCGACGGTGGCGAGACGTGGGAAAAGGTACTGTTCGTTGATAATAAGACCGGCGTTATCGATATGGCCATGGACCCAACAAACCCAGACACCGTCATCGCTGCGTTTTGGGACCGCCAGCGAGATGGCTTCGACAGTTGGCCAGGCACGGTCGCAAAGCCAGATGGCATCGACGGCTACGATCCCATTCGCAAATGGGGACCTGGCAGTGGGCTCTATAAATCGACCGATGCTGGTAAGAACTGGCGAAGAATAAACAAGGGCCTCCCCTCTAACAACATGGGTCGTATCGGCATCGATTGGCAAACAAAAGCATCGCACGCCCTCTTCGCAATTATCGATTGCGAAGACATTGGCAAAGGCCCAGCACCGTTCGCAGCGTTCTTAGGAATCGTCGGCACGAATCGCGATGGCAAAGCACTCATAACGCAGGTCATGCCGAAGAGTCCAGCCGAGAAGGTCGCTTTCCAAGTCGGCGATCAATTGGTAACGATGGGCGAAGCCACGATTACCGACTTCGATCAATCCATCGAGATCCTTCGCGCCAAGAAAGTCGGCGACAAAATCTCTATCCAAGTCAAGAGAGGCGATGAGATGCTAACTCTTGAGCCAGTCTTAACTGCACGGCCGGGATCAGCTCAAGCTCAAGGAGCCGTGGCTGGCGTTTGGTTGGGAGTCACGGCAGAGGATCGTGAAGGCAAAATCGTCGTGACGCGAATCACCCCTGAAGGACCGTCCGAAAAAGCCGGACTCAAAGAGGCTGACGTAATCACCATGTACGAGGGAAAATTGCCTGGACCTTATGCAGATATGGTCGCCCAAGTTCGCATTCGCAATGCGGGCGACAAGGTCAAGTTGCAAGTGACTCGTGGGACAGAGTCGATGGAATTGATTGTCGCGTTGGAGAATCGGCCCGGCGGACAGGGCGGCCCTGGCGGACAGGGCGGGCCAGCCGGACCCAGCAGCGTTTACATGGGGATCCAAGGCGAGAGTTCCGACCAAGGGGGCGCGATCCTTACGGAAATCACACCGGACGGACCAGCCCAAAAAGCTGGGTTGGAACCAAGTGATATTGTGAAGTCAATGGATGGCAAGCCAATTGCCAACTACGAAGCCTTTGTGGCAGCAATCCGTGAATTCAAGGTTGGTGACAAAGTCAAAGTTTCGGTCCTACGCGGCGCTGAGACGAAAGAGCTGGAAGTCACCTTAGCAGCCCGCGATGGTGCGCTTGCAAACAATCGTCCGAATACTTATTCGTATTTTGGTCAAACGCCCAACGTCCAAGACATGCAGGGCGCAAAGGGACATGAGTACGGTGGAGTTTATCGATCCAACGATGGGGGTGAAACGTGGGAACGTGTGAACTCGCTCAACACGCGACCCATGTACTTCAGTGTGGTCAAGGTAGACCCAAGCGACGCAAATCGAATCTACGTACTCGGAGTCTCGCAATTCAAATCGGAAGACGGCGGACTTACGTTCGACGGCAATTTTGGCCGTGGCGTGCACGCCGACTGCCACGATTTATGGATCGATCCAAACGACGGTCGACATATGGTCATCGGAGGCGATGGTGGTTTTTATGTTTCGTACGACCGCGGGGCAAACTGGGACCACATCAATACCGCGGCGGTCGGGCAGTTCTATCACGTTGCAATCAGTCCCAAGCATCCCTATTGGGTTGTCGGTGGCCTCCAAGACAATGGATCCTGGGGTGGGCCGGCCATCAGCAAGAATGGCGGGACGGTCAACGAGGATTGGCTGTCGATAGGCAGTGGCGATGGGTTCGTATGCCAGGTCGATCAGCAGGATCCCGATC
>JANLUJ010001301.1:0-1480 GCA_031363425.1 Pirellula sp. | reverse complement strand
GATCGGGCAAGAGCACGTTGGTATTGGATACGCTTTGCCCAGCAATCGACCAACTGTTCGGTAGCATGACGCAATCCGGCCTTCCCTTTTCAAGTCTCTTTGGGGTGGAACAAATCTCCGGTTGTTTGGCTATCGACCAGAGTCCAATTCCTCGGTCGATGCGCAGTAGCCCAGTCACTTATTCAAAAGCCATGGACGAGATTCGACGCGTATTTGCTGAGACACTCGATGCCAAGGCAAAGCGATTCGGTATCGGACACTTCAGTTTTAATAGCGACCTTGGTCGATGTCCAACCTGTGAGGGGCTCGGGTTCACAATGATCGATATGCAATTTATGGCGGACGTTCGATTGCCATGCCAAGATTGCGATGGGAATCGTTTTCGTCCCGAGGTTTTGGAGGTTCGCTTTCGTGACTTGAGTATTTCTGAAGTCTTGGAACTGTGTGTTGATCAAGCGCATTCTTTTTTTCGCGGCAACGCAAGGGTTCAAGAAAAACTGATCCCTTTGATAGAAATTGGCCTAGGATATTTGCCGTTGGGACAAAGCCTTTCGACTTTGTCTTCGGGCGAAGCGATGAGGCTTAAGCTTTCGAGTCAAATGAACGTAAATGCAACGGGAGCGAACAATAGGCTAGGCAAGTTGATCGTACTCGACGAACCAACGACTGGATTGCACTATAGCGATATCGATAGACTGTTGAAGTGTATCGATGCGTTGATCGATCAGGGACACACTTTTTTGGTGATCGAACACAATCAGCATTTGATAGGTTGTTCGGATCATTTGATCGAACTGGGGCCAGGAGCAGGTCCCAATGGCGGCAAGATCATTGCGACAGGCCCAGTAGAATCGATTCGGTCGGATAGAAAATCGGTTACCGGACCTTATCTTTAGTTCGCAAGACTGTCGCTGCCGACAAAAGTTAAATCTGGGTCAGGGGGGATCTGTTTTGAATGGATCAGACGAATCCGTTTGACCGGCTCCATCGAACAAGGAAGAATCGTCTTCGACAGGTTTTTTCTGAGATTCTTCTGTTTTGGTTTTTTGTTGGATAGGTGCCGCATCAACGTCGCCCAATAACTCAATAGAGAAAGTTGGAGTTATTGCGTCTGTTTCGCGAAGGCAGGTAATTTGTCCTTGATTCGTAACAAGAAAAAGCCTGTCGTTTTTGGCATTCGGAATGACGTTTGGCAGAATCAAATTAGTGCGTCCGGATTCGTTACCAGTGGCAAGATCGATGGAAAGCAGCGAATTTCGGGAGTCCTTTACGTAGACATGCTGTTTGCCAACAGCGATAACATTCCGAATGTTTTTGGGTTGATGGCCCCACGGGTCTGTTCCATCGGCCAAGCGTAACGCATAAAGCAAACCATCGTCGCTGACGACAAAAGCTAGGTCTTTGTTCGCGAGAAGAGATTGAGAAACCTGCACTGCCAATCGCGACTTCCAGAGAAGGGAATCCAGCTGTGAAGTAGAGA
>JANLUJ010001291.1:0-2448 GCA_031363425.1 Pirellula sp. | reverse complement strand
CTCAAAGAGGCGGGCGCGGCGAGGGTAGTAATCACTTCTGAGCAATTGAGGCAATTGACCCGCTCCATTTGATTGGTTGTTACGAATTGGAGAGCATCGTGTTATGCAATTGTTACGGCAATAAGAAGATTCAATGCATCTCTTTTCCAAGTCACCCAAACTGCTTGACTCGCAATATGGCACCGTTACCTTGAGCGCTGATTCGATCTCGATCCGCATTCAAGGGGAAAGCGACTATGACTTCTATGTCTTCAGGAGATTTCGCAAGATATCTTTTTGCAATGGTATTTGTTTCGCTCGTGACACTATGCGGGCCGCTCCAAATTCTATGTGACAGGCGGAAAACTCCATCCAACCAACCCGAACGGTGGTACCAACGGACTCGATGGAGCAGGATGGGCCTCGCGCGGGATGAACTACGGGATGGACGGCGCGACCATCGATGGTTTGAGTCAACCTGGCCCATGCTTTATGAATTGCAGCAATGCCGACGAAAACTATTCCTTTCACACTGGCGGAGGAGTATGGCTGTTTGGGGACGGTTCGGTACATTTCGTTTCGCAAAGCACCTCTCCACGTATTCTCGCCGCCTTGGTAACACACCGAGACGGTTTTGTAAACGCCTTCGACTACTGAGTTTGAAGCGGTCCCTCGGCACGCAAATACTCAAGAGGATCCAATGAAAACACGACTATCCCTAGTTGCGATTGCGCTCAGTTTTGTATCGAGCCGATTCGCAGATGAACCCGAAAAACCAGACTCGAAACCACAATTCGCTGGACCAACAGCAACGGGGTTTCTATTGCCAAACGGTTGGCACATCACCCCTGTTGGCCAACAAGTTCAAACCACCGATCTTCCTCTCAACATTATTCCATTGAAAGACAATCGGCATGCACTGATTGCAACCAGTGGATTTAACACGCACAAATTGTCGCTCATCGACTTCGTAGATGGCAACGTTGTCGCTTCTTCGGATGAGACCCGGCAAACATGGTTTGGACTTGCAGTCAATCGGGCCGAGGATCACGTATGGTGGTCGGGTGGAGGAACCGGCGAGTTGCATTCCTTTGATCTCAAGAATCGACAGTTCACTCGAACCAGTAAACCCGAAGCACCTCGTGTTCGACGCGACCCTAGCGCGCCACGGCCAACCGCTGAGGAAAGAGTCAAGCCGCTGTTTAAGAGCGGTCTCGCTCTCGACGAATCTCGAAACACCCTCTATTCGCTTGAAATCAACTCAGGAGGAATCAGCGCTATCGATCTCGAAACTCGTTCAGCGCGCGAGTCGTCGGGTGTGCCACTCGACTTGAAATCTGCCGTCATCGGAGGAAAACCCTACGACATCGCTTTGGGAAAGAATGGGCTTCTCTACGTTTCCGATTGGGCTGGACGACAGTTGATCGTTGTCGATGCGAAGGAACTAAAGACCGTCGCGAAAATTCCAGTTGGCGAACATCCCAATCAAATCGCTTTGCATCCGAACGACAACCGACTCTTTGTCGCCTGTGCGTCTAGCAACGGCGTTTGGGTTGTCGATACGAAACGGGGAGTTGTCACCGAAGTTATTTCCACCAGTCTATTCCCAAACGCACCGGAAGGGAGCACACCGGACGCGCTGGTTGTTTCTCCTGACGGTGAAGCATTGTATGTGGCCAACGCAGACAACAATTGCATCGCGGTAGTCGATATCGAGGAGCCCAACAAAAGTTCCGTAACAGGTTTTATACCAACCGGCTGGTATCCAACGGCAGTCAGCATAACGCCTGACGGCAAGAATCTCCTAGTCGGTGTTGGCAAGGGAAACCAATCCAAGGCAAATCCAATTGTCGACAGTCCTCCCAAAACGGAAGGCGAAACCGAATCGCGCCGCGGGATTCCCTACGCCTATATCGGTGCAACGCTTAGCGGTTCGTTGACGCTGGTTCCAGTCCCAGACGAAGCGAAACTCAAAGAATACACAGCCATGGTATACCGCAACTGCCCCTACTCGAACGAACAGCTCACGACAGCACCCCATTCAGTGCCGACTGCAATCCCGACCACCGTAGGCGCTGCCAGCCCAATCAAATACGTGATCTACATTATCAAGGAGAATCGCACTTACGACCAAGTCTTCGGAGATCTTGCGGTCGGGCCGAATAAAAAGGAAAATGGCGATCCATCTCTTTGCATGTTCCCTAGAAAGGTGACGCCAAATCATCACAAGCTCGCCGAAGAGTTTGTATTGCTCGACAACCTATACTGCAATGGTCAAGTCAGTCGAGATGGTCATCCCTGGAGCACGATGGCATACCATACTGACTACATCGCCCGCGATTGGCATCTTACGTATTCTGCACGAAGCGGTGTTGAAGATGACGACGAAGGGAACCTTTCCAATGGCCCAAGTGGCTATCTATGGGATGCATGCTCCCGAGCTGGAGTCACGTATCGCAACTATGGCGA
>JANLUJ010001248.1:0-3394 GCA_031363425.1 Pirellula sp. | reverse complement strand
GGGCTTGTGGATGGAGTCGTTTAACAGTCAGCCGAAGGCGTACTCAGTTCGCCTGCCGTACGCCTACGGCTAACTGTTAAACGAAACGCATCCGGGCTAGCCGACGTCGAACAGAGTGATTTCGTAACACCATCGATGTGTCTGTATCGACGCGGGGGCAGATTGCGGTCTGACACGAACGCGATGCTCATCGGAGTAAAGCTCGAGCTTGCCAATCGTCACCCCCATTTCTATTCGAGCAGACTTCCGATTGAAAACGTGCTCACTTGCCTCCAACAAAAATGCGATCGTGTCTGGTCGAGTTCCGGACTGAGCGGGACTCAATAGACGGTATTCGGAACCTAACCAATCTGAACTTTTGGAATTCTTGCATGCGATGTCAAACTTCAAGAGTCGAGAATGTTTTGTCTCGATTGCGGTGGACCAGTGACCGTTGCCAGACAAGCCAACTCCTAGCAAAACGGGGCTAGCTCCTGGCGTAAAGGATTCGGAGACCATTTGCTGCATCGGTGGACTCGCGGGCCATGCTTCGTCCGGTGAACCCTCGATGGATTCCAACCATGGTAGAAAAGTATCGCCATCCACTATTCCAATCGTATGCGAGAGTCGATCCCCCGTCTTCGAATAGCGAACCGTCAATGCACCTGCCGACAAGGAAACCATACGAAAGCATTTCTTATAACCGTACCGGTGCCGAACACTTGCGTTCGACTGGAGCCAAAAAGGGTAAATTGGGGACGTCCATTGAAACGGCATGATCGGTAGAACGCAAGCGCACTTGCTGTCTTTTTGACGTAGCGGAAAACCGCAAGTTGTCTGGTGTTGTAAGTTCCGTCGGCCAGCTTACCGCACTTTCCTCCTGAAACCTTCAACAGTCTTGAGTTCAAAACCGATTCCTCTTGATCGATTTTCGATCTGGAGTTAATCCGATGACTATTTCGCTTACAATGCTGTATATCGAACAAGTGAACAAAACTCTTGGAGATTCTTCCGATGGCGTACATGCAACTTCATCCATTGCTAGGTCATTTTGGGATCATCGTTTTACTGATCTCCTCGACAACCATCTCGCAAGATGACCTGTCCAAAACATCGTCGATTGACTTTCAGCGATTGGTCTTGCCAATTCTTCAAGACAAGTGTGTCGACTGTCATAATGAATCGCTCAACATGGCTGGTCTGCGGTTAGACTCACGCGAAGCGATGATTGAGTCGGGAGTACTCGAGCCGGGTACGGCCGACAAGAGTCTGTTGGTGCGACGCCTCCACGAACGCGAACTGGGAATTCTGATGCCCCCAACCGGCACGCTTTCGAAGTCCGAAATGGAGAGCCTCAAGGCTTGGATCAATGCTGGTGCCGAGTGGCCAACTGGTTTGACTCTCGATGCTGAGAGCCGCAGTAAAGCAATCAGCGCAAGGGTGAGGACACTCTTCACCATTATTCGCAATGACGATTTCAATACCGTTCGCGAAATGCTTCGGGATAAAACACTGATCGCATCAAAGAACCAACATGGTAGCACGCCTCTAATGCATGCCGCTTTATACGCTAAGGCTGATTGCGTCGAACTATTATTGAATCTTGGTGCGGACGTTAATGCTACGGACGACAGTGGCATGACAGCCCTTATGTTTGCCGTCTCCGATGTTAGCAAGGTTCAATTGCTGATCAACAAGGGTGCAGACGTTGCCAAACTATCAAAGCTTGGTCGCAATGCTCTTCTGCTGGCTTCTGCTTACGCGGGAAACGCTTCGGTCATAGAAGCACTGCTCAATGCGGGTGGAGATATCCGCTACTCGGACAAGCGAGGCTGGACGGCGGTGGTTCTCGCCGCTCGAACCGGCGACAGCGAACTAGTGCGCCGCTTACTCGACGCTGGCGGGGAGGTCAACGGCGGTAACGCTGAACAGTTATCACCAGGAACGCCACTGATGCAGGCAGCATGGGCATTGGATGTTGAGACAGCTAAACTACTGCTTGAACGCGGTGCAGCCAGCAATCAACGCTCGCTCGATACCGCTTTGATCTTTGCTGTGACGCATGGAAGTGCACAGCTGACCAAGCTGCTGCTTCTTGCTGGTGCGGACCCAAAGGCTCACATCGTAACCAATTACGTGCCGGAGTCACCGATCCTGGCAGCCTCCTATTCCGATTGCCTCATTCCTGAAAACGTATCGGTTCTGCTCGACCTAGGCGCGGACCCAACCACCAAAGACGCACGCGGCGAAACATCAATAAGTCTAGCCACTCAGCGCGGGCAGACGGAGATCTTGCACTTGTTGCAAACAGCCGCAAAGGCAAAGTCAGACATCACCAAGGCTACAGAAAGCACGCCACACAAAACGGCTATCCAAGCAGAAACTGCCGATAGTGTTTCATCGCAAAAAGGCCGAGATACACGTGATATCGACCTCATTAAAATCCGCGAGCTGGCACAAAAAAGTGTAACGATGCTTCAATCGTGTGGCCCACAATTTTATGCCAAGTCTGGATGTGTGGCCTGTCATCAACAAACCGCCACGTCGCTCGCCGTAAGCATGGCAGGTAGGACCGGCTTGGCGGTGGACGACCAAATCGAACGGCAGCAAGTCAAGCTCACCGCGGTTGATCTTGGACTCAAACGCGTAGCTTGGCTACAGCGGATAAAAGTCGGCGGTACGACGCATCGCATGGGCTACTTGTTGTGGGGACTATCGGAGGCAAACTATGCCCCCGATGAATATACCGATGCAGCTTACTTTGAGTTAGCAGGATTACAGCTTGCCAACGGCTCATGGGTAAGCGACGCTCATCGTCCTCCCACGGAATATTCGCCCGTGACAGCGACCGCCGTTTCAATGCGCGGGCTACAGTCGTTCGCTCCGCCTGGACATAAAGCAGACAGCCAGCAACGGGTGAAGAATGCGACTCGTTGGCTGGTCAATACAAAAGCGTCAGCAAATGCAGAGAAATCATTTCGCCTGCTGGGCTTACGCTGGGGCGATGCCAGCACAAAGGAAATTGTCGCCGCTACCGACGAGCTGTTGCGGGATCAAAATAGAAATGGAGGTTGGGCACAGCTTCCCGCGTTGGAGCCAGATGCCTACGCAACGGGCCTGACACTGCTGGCACTCCATCAAGGTGGCGGACTTTCGGTGACGGACATTCGATATCGTAACGGCGTCCAATTCCTGTTGGACACTAGCCATGACAATGGTGCCTGGCATGTTAAGAGTCGGTCATTTGCCTTCCAACCTTACTTCGAAAGTGGCTTTCCGTTTGAGCATGACCAATGGATCTCTGCGGCGGCTTCGGGTTGGGCCGCCATGGCGTTGATGCAAATGATCCATGCAGAAGAACCACGATAATTTGCAAACCTGCTCGGGATTTTCAACCTCATCTGATTCCCACCAC
>JANLUJ010001240.1:0-1127 GCA_031363425.1 Pirellula sp. | reverse complement strand
GCGATATTTCCGAGACCCGTCTCATTCGTGGCCTGAATCGACCTTTGAGACGAAGACATAATCATTGATGTCTGTTCAAAGGACTGAACTGGAGGTGCCGCAATTCCGATAGAAGAGACTCGTGGCAACGCGGCTCCGGATCCAGTCGCAGGAATCGTTATATTACTCAATGCCAAACCGCCAATAATCCCCAGACGAATGACAATGAAGTCGCTGTTCAAAATAAATCCGTTCTTGTCGACGTCGCGAATACTGGACACCGAGCCCACACCACCGACAGGCAACGCTGCCGTCAAGTCCGCGTTTTGTACAAAGTAGTTTCCGCCTAGCAAGGTACCATTGATCTCAGCTTTCAAATTGCCAAGATAAAATTCTTGGGTGGTCGGGACACCGAACGCAGCGTTTGCTAAGACCCGTGCCTGCAACCAGCGATTCTCAATCGCGTTATCCGGCCATTCGAACCGAACGCGTGCAGGAGTGGTCGCTGTACGAGGGGTTACAACGATAGCCGTCGGAGCTGGTGCTACTACCCAACCACTTGGCGGATTCGACGCTTCATCAAACGCTCCTTGTGGACTCATTCTGAATCCAAGATCTGCTACCGTCAGACTGGTTGCTGTGAGTCCGGGTACATCGATCACCAAACCATTGATCCCGCGAGTGTAGTTGCTCACGTTCTCAAAGCTCAGCGTCTGGGTTACAGTACCAGCTTTGGCCACACGTTTCGATGGATCAAACCCACCTTCTATGTTGGTGCCGCCCGCGGTGTAAAACGAGCCCTTGTAGTAAGGAGCATTGCTTACCGGTGGATCGTTATCGAGAATCGTCCCAACACCTTGGCCAACGGCAATCGTAGCGCCGATTGGATTCGATAAGTTGACGAAGAAGGTCTCGGTGGGTTCATAGATTGTGTTGTCAATCGTCTGAATGAGAATGGTCTTCGATGTTTCACCGGGAGCGAAATAGACTGTGCCGGAAGTTACGGCCGTGTAGTCGGTGCCAGCGATCGCGGTGCCGTCGGCTGTTGAATAGCTGACGGTAACGGGCAGTGCGCTGGCATGGTCGAGCGTGACTGTGAAGGCTTCCCGTGATGCAACACCATATCGGGCATATCTCTGCTGCAAGTT
>JANLUJ010001218.1:0-6027 GCA_031363425.1 Pirellula sp. | reverse complement strand
GAGGCGCTAGCCGATTTCTTGGGCATTGATCGGCTTGCGCCTCAGGCTCAACTGGTAGGTTTCAGCCAAATGGCACTCACTTTTGCATTCTTTGGACTTAGTTGCGGCACAAACCTTCTTTTGGCACGGTAATTGCGCATGCGAATTGGCTTTTCCTAACTGCCAAAGGAGCCAATCGTGCCAAATCAAGATGAGTCAAGTGACCCAAGCCAATTCAACTCTGCACTCGAACTGCTGCCACCAATCCATCGATTCCTGCTGATAGCATGCTCCAAGTGAAGCTTTACGAGCTCAAGATCGGAGACCAATGGCTGTACCTCATCACGGACCTAACGGCATCCCCCAATCGACCAGGGCGCAGTTTCCCTCGACAGGCTTACTCGCGCCGACCAAAAACGACTCACTTTGTTGATGCTGTATCGAAAACCAAATCTCGAATATCGAACAAGGAATGTCGAATTCCGAAGGAAATCGAACCTTGCTTCGACATTAGACATTCCTTGTTCGGTGTTCAGTATTCAAAAGAGCCCGAAAGTGAGTGCCAGTGGGCACTAGCCGCCGGTGTAACGAGGCAATTTCACTGAATTTAAGTCACCCGCGGCTAGCGCCCGGCGGCTCACATGTCCGAATGTGAATGCCATTGGGTTTCAGCCTGCCGCTCGCCTAGGCGCAACTACGGCATTCCATCGGGTCGGTTGCTGCAAATGACTTGGCTAGCGCTCCGAGCATCTGGGAACCAACACACTAGATAGGTGTTCTGGCCGTCAATCACACGAATAGATGTCGTTTGCGAAGGCCCAACCGGCCGAGTGCCCAATAGTGGATTCAATTGCAATTGATGATCACCAGAGGGCGCTTCGACACGCAGTACTTGAATGTCGCGAGGCAATAGCCCCCAGCAACGAGTGTCGGCTGCTTCACTCGCTTCCCATGCGATTCCAGCGATGTCCATGCCGATTCCAGCCAAGCCACCGTTTTTGCCCATGCTGCTCTTGGCTGCTGCTACCGTTGCTTTCTTGATGACACGTCGTGCGACAGCCCTAGCGATGACCGAATTGCGGTTCGCCCGATAGGTCGACACGGCAAGCTGTTCAATGTTTGCCAATGAGGTTGTCGGTCCAATTGAGTTGCTGTCGATGCGGATGCCAACGGAGTCAACATCGGAAGATGGGATAACGATGTCTGGGATCTTAATGGGCGCGACCGTTGGAGGAAGCTTGTATGGTCCAACTGCGGATACGATTCGGTCAGCAATCAAGAGGGCATCGCTCGTTGGTTGTTCCGCGACTTCGATTTTGTAAGGACCCCGACCGACCATTGCGAATACATAGACGACACCATGGCCCGGTTGAGAATGAACACCATCACGGGCTCGAGCGAGATCCCAACGCAGCGGTTCGCAGTTGGGCAGCAGACTCGACGCAATGTCGTAGTTGCGCACAGCATCGTCGTAGTCTCGATGGGTCGCTTCTCGCAGCATCCCTCGCATGTAGAATCCCAATGGTAGAGACCGATACTCACTGGCTTCCTTTCCGCTGCGCTGCGCAAACATTTGACCCAACTCTTCATGTTTGTCTTGGATTTGCAGCGTGTAACTCTCTGCGTCGATTCCATCTTGCAACAAACTTGACAGGGACAGAAAGACACGAATGAGAATCTTCTCGTAGTCTTCGCCGGCATACGATCGCACTTGATCATCCGTCCACATGGAGACTGTCTTCTCCGCGAGCGAGTCTTGTTCGAGAAAGTCAAATCGATCTCGGACCTCACGCAGTTTCGTTTCAGCCTGTTTGGCTTGACCGCTAAGTAAGTCGACAACCGCCAAATCGAGATTCACTACATCGCGATCGTGACGATTCGACTTGGCGAGTTTTTCGAGGCCCTCGCGACAGGCTTGCATCTGGCCATCATAAAAAAGATTCCTAGGCTGCGAGACACGTTTGGAATGGGTAGAACAGCCCGATGCAATCAAGACCATTAGACATGCAGCCAGGTAGCCAAGACTTTGGGTGGCGATGGGATCCGTCGCCTTGGAGCGGTACCTAGCGCATCGAGTCATCGCTTGAGTGGATTGTAGTTCCAGAACTTGCCTGCGGCCGTTTTGTGATAACCCTTGCGAACTTCGGACGAGAGTTTGTCGTTTTGACCGGTGTGAACGTTGGTCAGCTCAAGCGTTAATTCGTAATCGCGTTGGGTCGAGCTGTTGCGTTTCGTGGTTCCGCTCGTCAGCGTAGCGTATAGCAAATAGTCGACTGGCGCTCCACCACGTTGCAATACAGCGGTAAATAACCGATAATTGTCCGGCAACATCAATGCATCCGGCCGCATTCGCGTTTCGTGGAGGGCTGCGTCCACCATGCGCTTACTAATCGATTGAAACGAATTGGACTCGAGAATCTGCGAATCGATTTGGTTGTACAGTTTGTCCTTGAAGTCGCCGATGTCTTCTGCACTCTTGTTTTCAATTCCTACAAAGCAGACCGACTTCTTCATTGGTAGGCCGTTTGGTCCTAACGGGCAATCGTCGGTTGCAATTTGCTGGCGAGCAAGGAGCTTTGCGACAGCTTCCTCAACCAACGGATCGAAGACTTCTGCACCCGCCTCGTGGCTGCCAACCATATTCCCCGCTTCAGGTTTAATCACGTGGCCATATTGATAGCCACGGCATCCCACCAATCCGGCGATACTAACTATCGAAAAACTACAGAGCCATTCACGACGATGCATGGGATTCCTTTCCCGCGAAACCAAACAACAACTGCCGCAGATTGTGCAACTCATCGCACTTGCGGACAAGAGTAATATCGGTAAACAATCCATCGAACATCGAGACGATCCGCGTCAAAAATGAATGATAGCATTGCAATCAACGCCACTTGCCGTTTCGAATGCTGCTGAAACGACGATCCGAGTTGCAGGGGATGGTCTATTTTGGTAACACGTGCATGGTTCAAGAGCCGTCGCCTTTGGCTCAGGGCTAAACGATTGAAGCAAATGAACAATACCGACGACCGGCCAACGAGCTCAACATGACAACGATCGATCGATATGTGCTCTTCCTCTACTCGCGAGTGTTTTTGATTTGCTTTTTGACCCTGTCGGGCCTTCTCATCGTCGTTCAAGTTTTTACCAACCTGGACGAATTGATTGCATACGGAAAAGTACGAGGCAGCTTTGCGCTTGGGTTGGCCGAATATTTTACGCCGTACATGTTGAGTATCTACGACCGGATGTGTGGATTGCTGACACTACTTGCGACCATGTTTGTGGTAGCTTGGTTGTACCGAACACATGAAATGACAGCATTGTTGGCGGCGGGAATTAGCAAGGGACGAATCATTCGTCCCATAATGATCCTGTCTGCGATTTTGATTACTTTTGCGGCGGTATCGCGTGAGCTATTGATTCCCCGATATTCTGCCATGCTCAGCAAAACACCTCAGGAGTTGCTAGGAGAGAGCATCCGACCCATACGTCCGACAGAAGATGTCGAAATGGGGGTCCTCATCGCCGGGCGAAATCTTCAGCCTGCAAATGCGATGATCAATCAGCCCATATTTCGATTCATGAGCCCCGCGGCCCAAGTGACGCAGCAGATTACGGGCTGGTCAGCTAAGTTCTTGATGGCCGACGATATGCACCCACCAGGCTATTTAGTGTCGAACGCCAAAGGAGCAGAATCGCTTTCGGGAAAGAATTCTGTCCGCACCGAACAAGGAGTCTTCCTCCTTTTGCCCGCCGACAACACTTGGCTCAAACCAGATGAGTGTTTCGTTCCAAGCAAACTCGAATTTGATGTGCTTCGAGGGGGAGCGGCCAAGCAATTTGCAGCGACCAGCGATTTGGTATGGCGAGTGCGCAATCAGTCGCACTATTACGGTGCAGATTTGAAAGTGACGGTGCATACGCGTTTTATCCAGCCACTATTAGACTTCACGCAGTTGCTGATTGGGATTCCAATGATCCTCTCCAACCGCAATCGCAACTTGGTGAGCATGATCATCTCCTGCATTGTCAGCTTCGCTGCTTTTTTTGGAATTAGCATTGGGTTGCGCGCGCTGGGAGCGACAGAGACGTTTCTAACGCCAGCTATGGCTGCCTGGGCTCCGCTTCTGGTCTTTGGCCCAATTGCTTGGGCTCAGTCAAGGCGGGCGATGCAGTCGTAACTCGGGCATGGCCACGCTGCCACTGTCGCACCCGGCAGGTGCGACCTACCGTCGGTCACTCGTGCCGAGAGTGACTTTGTGCTGCCAGTGTAGCATCAAATGCTTCACATTATGCGATGTCAGGTCGGACGCTCGCAGCGTCCGCCACGGGGCAGAGGCCACGAACGACCGAATTCGCTTTGGGCTAGTACCGGTTAAGGATCCTGGGAAAATACAGTCAACGCGTATGCCTTTACTTTCCCAAGGAAATTGACCATGAGCATCGCTGACTCCACCGAAAAGCCAAAAGTCACTAGGACCAAAATGTTAGATAAGTCCGGGGACCGAGTCCGACAGATGTTTGCGGAAATCGCCCCCAAATACGACTTGATGAATCACGTCCTGTCGTTGAATATCGACAGGCATTGGCGCGCGAAAACCTTGCGAATACTTGATCTTAAGCCCGGTGCGCCCGTTCTCGACGTTTGCACCGGAACAGGGGATTTGGCTCTTTCCATGGCCCGATCGCTTGGAAAAGAATCCAAGGTTGTCGGCAGCGATTTTTGTGGTGAAATGCTCGATATCGCTAGAAAAAAACAAGTTCGAAAACTACCTGGGTTCGATCAGGTCGAGTTTATCGAAGCGGATACTCAAGCCCTACCATTTCCGGAAAATCATTTTCAGGCGGTGACGGTTGCCTTTGGCCTCAGAAATGTCGCCGTTACCGAAAAGGGTTTGTCCGAGATGCGGAGAGTCTGCAAATCAGGCGGCAAAATTGCCGTATTGGAGTTCTCAAAACCAACGCTGTTTGGGTTAAGCCAACTCTACAATGCTTACTTCAAGTACATTCTGCCTAGAGTTGGCCAAAGCATGTCAAAGAACAAACAGTCTGCTTACGAGTATCTTCCCCAAAGCGTCCAAGAATTTCCCAGTGGCGAAGTCCTGGCGAGCATCATGCGAGAAGCCAAACTAACCGACATCAAGATGGTCCCGATGACCTTTGGAGTTGTTACCTTGTACCTGGGGACGAAATGACGTCTCCATCCACTTCGGAGCATCCGCTTGTTCTGGCCATCACCGGTGCGAGTGGCGCGGTTTACGCCGTTCGCTTGCTACAATGCCTCTGCGAAGCCAAGGTGAGTGTTCACTTGGTTATGAGTCCCTCGGCCGCAACCGTGATACAGCAAGAGTTACAACTGGATGTTGGTCCCAATCGGGATCGCGTCGAATTGTTGTTGGGTTACAACTGGCCGGATGCCGCGACGCAAAATCAATGGCGACCTAGGACTGCACAGCAAGTGGCCAAGGACCGAGAATACATTGCATTCCATGATTATCAAAACTACATGACGCCGATCGCAAGCGGCTCGTTTCTAACGCGAGGCATGGTCATTTGCCCTTGCTCGGGAGCAACCATTTCTGGAGTTGTCCATGCATCGGGAAACAATCTTATCCAACGTGCAGCAGACGTGCATCTCAAGGAGCATCGAAAGCTGATTTTGGTACCACGCGAAACTCCAATGTCGGTTTTCCAATTGGAGAACATGCATCGCGCCGCTCAAGCGGGCGCCATCGTTTTGCCAGCCATGCCTGGCTGGTATCACAACGTCAAAACGGTAGTTGATCTCATTGACTTTGTGGTTGCAAGAATATTAGATCACTTGCAAGTTCCGAACTCGCTCATGCAACGTTGGAGTGATGGGCACGTGGAGGGATCGATCGAATGAGCAACGTGTCGTCGGTTCGTGTCGACAAAAACAATTGGTTTAGGATCACCACCCATTACTTGCAGTTGATCCGCTTTAGCCACACGATTTTTGCGTTACCGTTTGCGTTGCTTGCAACCGCGTGGGCATACGTGGTCCCGCTTCCCACCAGCGAT
>JANLUJ010001205.1:0-6781 GCA_031363425.1 Pirellula sp. | reverse complement strand
GGTTCCGGAACTGGATCGCCTGGGCCACCGCCAGTTTCCCTATATTCCGATGTTTTTGTCCCATAGACCGCGCTAACATTTCCGTCATAATTCTGAATGTGCGCTCCAGCAAAATAATCTCCATTTGAGAATCCGTTAGTGCTATTGAAAAGGAGTGCGGTCAAGCCAGTCCCAGTGATGGAATACATCCAAGTTTCACCCCCATTAAAATTGTTATTTCCGTGAGATAAACTAACACCCAAGTCAAAACCTTTAACAGCATTAGCATTAAACGTGGGTAGCCCGATATTATTCTGATCGAACGAACTACCGAAAAATGGAGCAGCGCCAATTCCAGTAACTGTAACTGGTCCGGCAAAGGTCCCTAGATTCAAAACAATTGTGTCAATCTTTACTGCAGATGGTTCGTTAAGTGTCACTGTCATTTTTAAATTGCCGGCTGTAGTAGTATCTGCAATCGTGATTGCAAGTGAACCTGGCATGGTTGCCGGTCCCGTAGTGGTTAGTCTTGAACCGCCGATAGTGAACGAAACCATTCCCGCATTGCATTCGCGAACGCAGGAAAACACAACACAACACAAAATCAGTCTAATTAAGATTTTCATGGCCGTATCTCTCTAAATTGCTAGTTTCAATAGACTTTGAAAATTGCGAAGTCTGATGACACATGAGTAAGAGCCTACGAATGATGACCGGAATTATCAAGTAAAATCAGATATGTTTTTATGGATTTTGTCGATCGTGCCGGTGGCGTGCCGGTCGGATTGCAAAAAGGCGAGCGGCCGAATGAAAAGTACCAGTTTTGAGCCCTAGGCGCTAGTCGATCACGCTGCAACATTGGTCCATCCGGGATTACTGTAGGTTCAGTACAACGGTTTTTCTTGCGGAATCAAATCCGTTAAAGATCACAAAGCATTCTCGGCAACCGAAAGGTGTCGGCAACACTTGTCTAACGCCCCGAATGGGGCATCAACATCAAAGCCCAGGACATAACGCAGCGACGCCCTGGGTTACCGGGAAAACACGGTTCGCCGCCCTGAAAGGTTACTAGATGAACTCTTGAAACGAGAACCGCTCGATGCCGGCGAAAGCATGCACCTTGATGCCCTGAGCGATCTCGTCGAACTCTACGAGGAACAAGGCGCCTTCTCCAAGGTGGACAAAAAAGGGCTGTCCAACCTTTCAGTTGATCGCGTTCCTTGAGTGAGGTTGATAAAAACGAAAAAAGCCAGGTTTCCCTGGCTCTCTCAGATGGAGGCGGGGGGAATTGAACCCCCGTCCCGCGATACTTCCGATCCGGCCTCTACATGTTTAGCCAACTGTTGTTGTCTCGCCCAACGCGTTCGTCGTCGACCGCGGTGCGTTGCGCCAGCCTCGAGCTTTTTTTAACACTGAACGTGCGAGGCACGGCTCAATGCGATTCGGAATTGCGACAGGTATTCAAACGCCTCCGACGGGCCTCCGGTACCTGAGCTGCCAATATTAGGCTGCTAGTGCGAGGTTTTCCTCAGCAGTTACTTTTTGTAATCGGCTTTTAACGTGGCCAACCGATCAACCACGACATGCCACCAAGATCTTCAATTTATCCGGTCGATTCCAGATCGCCCCCAGATTCTTCACCAAAACCATTATCTCACCCGCCTCCGCTCTGACTAGTCCTCTTGCAAAAAGAAACCTAAATCACAACCTTTGCCTCTATGACTTCCAAGTCCCTTTTCGGCGACTCAAACGCTGACGCCCCTCCCCTGGATACGAAAATATCATGCAGCTGAGAACACAAATCCGCTGCCATCAAATTCAACAACGGGGTAGAAGCCAGGATTCCCACGCAGAAAAATATCAACCCCAGAATATTCACTACCATTGCAACCAACAAAAATACGATGCCCACCCAAATCGTTGTTAGCCCCATTATTGAAACATAGGACATGATCCAACGGAAATCCGCACCCTTTTGAAAATCATTGCCTAGCCCGGAATGCATCATGGAAGCCATCATCGCAAGCAACGCGAAACAATACAGCACCATAGATACTAGTCCGCCAGTGATCATGACAATGACTCCAGGGACTTCGTTGTTGTTATTTGCGAGAAGGCTTGATATACCTACCGTTGCACCTAGAGGTATGCCGACCAGCACAAAAAACGGGATTGTCCAAATAAGACTCCACAGGAATGGCCATAGTCCTCGCATTAGGTAGTCGCTAAATCGATCGGGATTGAAGTCGGGCCAGTTCTCACTTCGTCCACCGCTTCTTGATTCCGCTACTTCTGCCAGATAGCCGAACAAGACAAGATTTCCAACCACAATCACCGAAGCTAGTTGACAGACGAACATCCACAGCAAGTTCATTAGCCAGTTCGGGCTCTTGAACGGTGCCGTCAACATTCGAGATAAATCAAAAGTCCTTACCGGCTGGTAGTATCCATCCGGATAGACTGGAACTCCAACGTGCGATGGCAAACCAAAGGATGTCGCCGTGGCTGGAGCTGCAAATGGATCGATCGGTTGCATCGTTCTTCCCTCACAGGATCATGAAAGGTATCGGTGAATGTGAATTCGTTCGTTTTCAATCGTTCTTGGATATCTAGTTTTCAGCCGCAACGTTTTGATTGTGAGTCGTTCAATCCGCGACCAAGGCTGCGACTGTCCGGCTGAGGACAGCCGGACCTACGTAAAACGCAATCTTGGAGGCGATTCGTCTTCAGTCGTTAGGTAATGAGCATTCGTCCAAGAGATGAACGATGCTTCGCCAGGGTCGACCGCTGCCACTATTCAGCGAAATGGCGCAGGAACGGGCATTCGTAAAACCAGATTCGCACTTGGATTCAGTCATTTTGGCTGCTACGTCCGCAGTCGCACTCAATGCCAATCCTGGAATCTCAAAGCCTCGATCGCCACCCATTCCGCAGCATTTCCCCTCATGCGGAGCATGCACATGTTCAGCGCACGCTTTCGCAACATCCGCCAATGGCGTTTCCCAGCCATGTCGGTGATTCGAACATACCGAATGAATCGCTACATTTGAATATTTTTTCTTGATTGTCAACTTTGGGAGCAGGCTCGCTGCGAACTCGGTTGTATCCAATATTGGCATTGAATCGAGCCGATGTCGCCGGACCCGATCGAGGTAGGGCAGTCCCGTCTTCAAAAACGAAGTACAAGAGCCAAGGTCGAGCACGACGGGTCGTTGTCCGTGATTGCTCCAATCCCAAATTGCATCGAGCAATTCGTTTTGCTTGCGTAGTGCTACGTCTATATAGCCTTTCGACGAGAAAGCTTGTCCACAGCATTTGCCAACGGAGTTTCGCGGTATATGAACCGCTACACCTGCTTTATCGCCAACCCGAATCAATGCGTCTGCCGTTCCACCCATCATGCGAGACATGCACGTAGGCCAGTAAACCACCTCTGCATTTTCGGAGTCACTAACAAGTGACCAATCGATTGCACCATGGTCTGAGGAAAGGGCGAAGTGCCATTGCGGAAAGCTAGAAAATACCTTGGCTAGCCCACCTGTTATGGCTCGCATAGCTTTATTTCCAATCACTGCGCTCGTACCGCGTCCAGCCAATAAGCTTAGCTGAACAGCCCTTTCCGCGATTCCAAAATGCTTCCCAAGCATGGACGCAACGGCTGAGTCAACTCGACCAGTCGAAGTGCCACGAAGCTGCTTAATCAACTCACCTGTATTGATTGCGACCGGACAGTCGAGTGCACACAAACCATCAGTTGCACATGAAGCCTTGCCCGCAAATTCATAGTCGCGGTCCAGCTGCTTGGCTAACTCCATCTTTCCATCCGCAATCATACGCTCTCGCGCTCGCCGGAGCACAATACGTTGCCGTGGAGACAAGGTAAAATCGCGGCTTGGACAGCGGGGTTCGCAGGCTCCGCATTCCACACATTTGTCGACGACCTCCTCGACGATAGGCAAATCTTTTATGTTTTCCAAGTGCAGTTTTGGTCGCGAAGTTAGAATAACGTCTGGATTCAGTAGCCCATGTGGATCTACGGCACTCTTGAGCCGCCGCATGATGCCAATCGCCTCGCTCCCCCATTCCGTTTCGACAAATGGGGCCATGTTTCGCCCAGTACCATGCTCGGCTTTTAGCGCGCCATCGAATCGATGCACCACGAGATCGACCATGTCGTCAATAAACCGCGCGTATTTGTCTGTGTCTGCGTTCGTGGCCATCGGTTGCGATATCACGAAATGCAAATTGCCATCGCGAGCATGGCCAAAAATGATTCCATTTGCATAAGCGTGTTTCACAAACATCGATTGCAGCTCACCAATCGCCGCACCAAGTCTCTCTAAAGGAAATGTCACGTCCTCTAAAATGGCTGCCTCTCCACGACCTCGAACGGCGGCGACAGCAGGGTACATACCCTTGCGAAGCTTCCACAGATAAGCTTGTTTCTTCTTATTCTCGGTAAACTCAATAGCGCTGATGGATTGAGCTCTGGGTTCAACTTGGTGCCGAAATGCATCTAGTTTTCTAGCAAGCGATTCCTTGTCTGCAGCCTGAAACTCGAACAGCAACCCCATCAGCTTCTTGTGTTCGTCGAGCCGTTGCGGCAGTTCCGCAGGTGCACCCTCTAGATTGCGAATCGATTCCATTGACGCACGGTCCATAAACTCTACGGCGTCGCATTCAATATCAATGAGCTCCGGAATGATCTCACAGGCCGTGTTGGCATCCGGAAAAAAAGCGAGGGATGTCGACTTTTCGGGCAACTCCGGCAAAGTTCTTAGAACGGCTTCGGAGATGAACGCCAACGTCCCTTCACCTCCGATCAACAGATGTGACAAAATCGCTAACGGCCGTTCATGATCCACGAATGCATTTAGCGAATAGCCAACGGTATTTTTTTGTTTGTACTTTCTGCGAATCTTTTCAAGCAAAATCGGTGAACCGAGAATCTCCATTCGCAACTTGGAAATGGTCGCTGCGATCGTCGATTGTTCTGCCTCAAAGCGCGACGCTTCATTTTGCAATGAAGTGTCCCAAACCGATCCATCAGGTAAAACAAATCGAATGGAATCAAGCGTGTGGTAGGCGTTGTTAACCACACCACAGCACATACCACTGGAATTGTTCGAAAGTATCCCACCCATCATTGCCGAATTGATCGACGAGGGGTCGGGACCGATTTTGCGACCTAGCGGACGCAATGTCGCATTGACGATTCCACCTATCGCGCCGCCTTGGACCCGAACGCGGGCGCCTCGATCGATCGGCTCGATCTTGCGCCAATGCCTACCGATATCTACCAACCAACCGTCCGTAACGGATTGCCCAGAAAGGCTGGTGCCACCAGCACGAAACGAAATCGGGACTCGCCTTTCCTGAGAAGATTTGAAGATCGCTTGAATCTCCGCTTCCGTTCGCGGTTGCATGACTGCTTGAGGGATCAGCAAGTAGGGGCCAGCGTCGTTCGCAAACGCGTAACGCTGCCATAGTTCGCTAAGGACATCGATGCATGGTGGATTAGTAAGCGAAACGGATGGTGACACGGAACTATCGGGGAGAATTGGTATGTTGGGGAGTAATGACCTCGAAAATTACTGTCGTGGCCGACGCTGCTAGCGTCGGTCCGGATGCTGGCAGCATCCGCCACGTTGTTTCACGTTCATCCACTCTCTGGTGATCATAGCTGCCCTCGCCAGAGCGTAAAACGACACTAAAGCTCCTTGACGGCTTTGACTATGTCGAGAACCGCTTGTTGTCCATCCGCAAAGTACATGAGAGTGTTGGGCATCGCAAAAAGCGGGTTAGGTATGCCTGCAAAACCCGGGCTCAGGCTTCGCTTGATGACGATAACGGTTTTGCACTTGTCGACATCGATGATGGGCATGCCAGCGATAGGGCTTTTAGGATCCAGTCGCGCGGACGGATTCACAACGTCATTGGCTCCGATAACGATAGCGACGTCAACGCTGTCAAGAGTTGGATTGATTTGGTCCATTTCCTTAAGTTTGTCATAGGACACGTCTGCTTCGGCCAAAAGCACGTTCATATGTCCAGGCATACGGCCAGCCACCGGGTGGATTGCATATTCCACATTTACCCCGCGTGCTTCAAGTACTTTACTAAGTTCTCGTACCGCATGTTGAGCCTGTGCGACTGCCAATCCATACCCCGGAATAATGACCACACGTTGAACTCCGTCGAGAATCATCGCTATGTCGTCTGCGGATGTGCTTCGTACGTTGGCGTATATTTCATCGACGTTGCTATCCGAACCGGCGCCGGCCATCACGCCGAAGAGTACGTTGCTGAGCGAGCGATTCATGGCTTTGCACATAATTTGAGTGAGGATGATTCCGGAGGCTCCTACCAAGGATCCAGATATGATTAGCGCATTGTTATCAAGAACAAATCCAGTCGCAGCACCAGCGACCCCGGAATAAGAATTCATTAGAGAAATAACAACCGGCATATCAGCGCCTCCGATCGGATTGACTAGGAATACGCCAAGCACCGAAGACACAATTGCAATGGCCAGGTAACACAGGATTTGAACAGCAGCGCTATGCGAAAACGATAGGATTCCAATTAGCAAAAAGTTGAGCACGAGTAGCCCTAGGTTGATCAATTGTTGCTGAGGCAAAGCATAAGGTTTCTTAAATTGTTGCCACTCCTCTAGTTTTGCATAAGCGACGAGGCTACCCCAAAAAGTTACGGCGCCAATCAACCCAGAAAGCCCAATTGCGATGAGCGTATCGATCGGCTGATCTTTATGATGCAACAGGTCAGAGAACGCTACTAAAAC
>JANLUJ010001199.1:0-11740 GCA_031363425.1 Pirellula sp. | reverse complement strand
CCAACATATCGCCGTTCCACCACGCTCTGTCGAGCGCAAATTCTACCCTCAATCGAAGCGAGCTCTTTCATGACGCCCCATTTCACCCAACGCTTTTGCTTTGTTTTGTTGTCCTCAATATTCACTTGCGAAATCGCAATTACGGCTGAACTGCCAAATGTAGTTGTCATCTTCATCGACGATATGGGTTACGCGGACATCGGTCCATTTGGCGCCAAATCCTTTCCGACCCCCAATCTCGATCGAATGGCTCGCGAAGGTAGACGTTTTACGGATTTTCATGTTTCCTCGGCAGTTTGTTCAGCATCGCGGGCCGCATTGATAACGGGTTGCTATCACGAACGGGTTGGGTTTTCTGGCGCACTTGGTCCAGGCGCAACTATTGGCTTATCTTCGAACGAAGTGACGCTTGCGGAAATTTGCAAACAGAAGAACTATGCGACCACCTGCATCGGCAAGTGGCATCTTGGTCATCACCCCAAATTCCTACCTACCAATCACGGGTTCGATTCGTACTACGGATTGCCATATTCAAACGACATGTGGCCGAATCATCCCGACGAACTTGCCAAGCGTGCGGCCGGACAAGAAGTGAAGTCGGGCTATCCACCGTTGCCGCTCATCGAAGACACCAAAATTATCGACGCTGAAGTAACCGGTGAAGATCAAGAACAATTGACGACGAACTACACCGAGCGTGCCGTTGAATTCATTCGGAAGCATCGCGCCGAGCCCTTTCTGGTCTATCTGCCGCATTCCATGGTTCACGTCCCTTTGTACGTATCGTCGAAATTTGCTGGCAAAAGTGGAGCAGGACTATTCGGCGATGTAGTGATGGAGGTCGATTGGTCGGTTGGGCAGGTCCTCGACACATTGAAAGAAGTCGGAGTTGACGAAAGGACGCTTGTGATTTTCACGACGGACAATGGCCCTTGGCTGTCATACGGCGACCATGCCGGGTCCGCGGCACCACATCGCGAAGGAAAAGGGACTGCATGGGAAGGCGGAATTCGCGTGCCAACACTCATGCGATGGCCTTCGATGATTCCTGCTGGAACCACGTGTGATGAATTGGCGTGCACGGTGGATATCCTGCCAACGGTTGCTTCTATGATTGGGGCTAAACTGCCAGCGCATAAGATCGACGGTCACAACATCATGCCATTGATGTTGGGAACCGCAGGCGCAGTTTCGCCGCACGAAACGATGCCTTGCTACTATGCAAATGACGAACTCCAAGCCATTCGAGATCCGCGATGGAAACTGATATTGCCCCATCAATACCGAACACTGGCGGGAAGACCAGGGGGAATGAGTGGTGTTCCAACCAAGTACGAGCAGATCAATGTAGGCTTAGAACTCTATGACATGAAGTTGGACCGAAGTGAAACGACGAATGTAGCCCAGGACCATTCCGATGTGGTCGTTCGACTGCAGGATGCAGCCGAAGTTTGGCGGGCCGACTTGGGCGATAAGCTGACCAACCGCAAAGGAGTTGGTATACGCCCCCATGCAGAGATGACGGCGAATGACTTGAGATTGCAGTGAGCCAGTCGAGAACGGGCACTGTCCTACGGACTGAGGACGAGCACGTAAACACAGGGGGATCCTTCCGTTGTGAGTAGGCCATTTTCGGTGGAGACCACCGAACCACACTTAGCCGAATCGCCGGTCGCTCATTACAAATCCGATCGCAATGCCAACCACGAGTCCGCCTAAGTGAGCAAGATTTGCCAGCTGAAAGTCTTTCGTCCCTCCACTAAATCCAAGGACCAATATTAAGGCGGTCATGATGTAAACCTGAGCCGGCAATTGGAATCCAAGATCTGGCCTGAGTGTCGTTTTCGTCCCCATGTATCCAAGCAGTCCAAAAATAACTCCGGAGATCCCGACAAAGTTTGGGGATCCGAACCACTTGGTGGGCATCAAACCCTGGAACAGGTGAGAACCAATTGCAATCAACAAGATGATCAACGCGTATCGGCCGATCCCCTCGAGTCGCTCGGTAAGTCGCCCAAGCGAAGCCAATGAGAGCATGTTGAAAAGCAGGTGTATGGGACTGCCGTGCAGAAAGGCTGGTGTTAGTATTCGCCAGAGTTCACCGTTCTTGAGCGATGCGGCCGCATCGCCAGATTTCAGATACAAACTCATGTCGACAAACATGAGCTGTTTCTTGACGAAGTTGCCAAGCCAGTTCTTTGCACCGGGTTGAGAAAATTCCGAGACCAAGCCTAGAACGACGCACAGAATGATCAGCGTCAAGGTCAATGGCGGCAAACTCCCACCGAATAGGCTCGGATTCACACGCGAAGTAACACTTCGGATGTTCTTCTGGCGCTCTGACGACTTCAGCCTTTTTTCTTTGATAATCGTTTTGGCTTGATCGATCGCTTGTCGGTACTTCGCATCTTCCGGAGACGCAAGGAACTGCGAGTACTCCTGTTTAGCAATTTCAAGTCGATCCTCGTCGCGAATCCAGATGTCCCATTCGTCTTGGGCAAGGGTGGGTTCAACGTGCGTATGAATGTCCAGGGTTAGCAAATACGCAACGAAGGACTCGGTCTTGGATTTTCCAAGAATGGTGGTCAGGTGTCTCATGCGGTCAGTCAATTGGCCTTAGTTGATGGATCGGAACGTAGTATTTTAAGTAGCGTTTGCCATTGCTGTATCGAACACCGCGGAGGTCCTCGACTAGGATGGTGGCGCGGCGAGTGATTCGATTTACAACACCCTGCAGAACAGTACCCTCATATGGAAAGGCCACTCGAGCGCCGGCGCGAATATTAAACTCTTTGGCCGCTCGCTCTTGCTGCGTGATCAGCTCGTGCCTATGCTCAGTATGCCCAAAGAGGTTGCGAGCAATCGTTTGAAACCTGCTCGCCGCACAATCGCTTTGGATCCACGCAAGCATTTCACTCAGATGGATCAATTCGTGTTCAACGATTCTCTGCATGGCCGTCAACCGGTCATGACATTCATGTCCACAAACCCGAATCGTGTCCCCAGGTTTTCGGAACGATTGGAACAAAAGCGAGGTGGATAATGCTATCTCATAGTGTGTCCGACTCGGCTTCGATCGAGTCCCGCGAAAAACCGTCCTCGTTGTTTTGCCGCCAGCGCGCGTCATCCGCGAGCTCAAACGAAACGACAGTCCATAGGATCGAGCCAACGGCAAACAAAGGCCGTGAAAAAACTGTTGATCGTATGCCTCAGCCATACTTTCTAGGTCTTGCTTGGCGACTCGGTGGAAATTGCGAAACTCCATAGCTTTAGAGGCCGCCAAAACCCTCTTTCCAATCGTCTGCTGCCAAGAGTCTCGATTCACCCAAGCGGTTCGGGGCCTGGACAATAGTTCTGCTAGGTTTCGTTGGTATTCAATTCGGCTAGGTGCAACTGCGGGGGGAATGGTGGATTTTGGAATGATTAGGTGGGGTGTCGGAACTGTATTGTTTGCAGGCCGATTCGATGAATTTTGGGCTGCGGGGGTGCTTATCGTCGCACCTGGACGCGGAGCGTTTTGTGGAGGCCGCGGCGCAGAAGGCGATGATAGGTCAGAAACTCTTCTTCGATTCGCTTTTGGACTGCCACGTGATTGGGTCATCGTTACCTCCGTTCTGAAATACCACGAAAATCCTGGTTTTCGTTGCTCCAACAAGACAATATAACACGGATTGCCAAATTATCGCACCTGCAACAATTCACTAGCCACCTATATACTGCAACATTCAACTGTTTCACCTAACTTCTGTACCACACCATACATCTGCTCGTTTCCCATGCGTTTTTTCCTAGCTTTTCGCGTTTTCTTTGTGGTCCTATTTCGTCGTGATTCCGCTTTGAGAATTCGCGAAGCGCTGGAGGACCAATCTTCCGACCCCGAACCAGCTGAATCGCCAAAACTAACCGACCAGAGCGAATCGAAGCCAATTCGTTCGCAGTCGCCAACGGCGAGTCCCGCCAAGTCCTCACGTCGCAGCGAGGCACTAACACTCCTGAGCGCTTTGCAGCGCGAGTCGCGCTTGCTCGATTTGGTGTGCGAGTCGCTGGATCAATACGACGACTCTCAGATCGGGGCTGCAGCTCGCGATGTGCTTCGCGACACTCGCAAGACACTCGACCGTATGTTTGGACTGAAGCACTTGGTTGATTCGCCAGAAGGTGAAAATATCGAAATCCCTAACAGCCCGTCGCCTGTCCGATGGCGAATTGTAGGCAAGGAGTCGGGCAAAAGCGGCACCCTCAGTCATCCAGGTTGGCAGGCTACCAAACTGGATATGCCGCACTGGTCTGGTGGCTCCGATGACTCCATGATCATCGCCGCCGCGGAAGTAGAAACTTAGCACTTTGCCCTGGCTAGATAACTTCAAAGTAGAAATGCGCGATCCGAGTCCTTTGCCATTGCCTGTTACCTGCGAACAAATTCGCGTTCGCTCGCATGGTCGCATTCACTTCGGGTTAATGGAAATATCTGCGTCCCAACCAAACTGTTTCGGCGGTATTGGACTAATGATCGAACATTCCATCGCAGTGGTTCAGGCTACAATTGGCCTAACCTCGAAATCGCAATGCATCATTCAAGCTGACGATCACTGGCGTCCACGCATCGAAGCCGTTGCGAATCAATGGTTGCAAAGTCATCCGCAGCTCCCCATACAATCCGTCAGCGTGATTGAATCGCCGTTGCCACATCAAGGTTTAGGCTCTGGTACCCAAATGGCTTGCACGGTTGCCGCCTTGCTTTCTGCTGCAGAGCAATGTGACGGGACCGCCAATCTTTTCGCAATCGAATCGCTTAGCAGGCTTAGTCAACGTGGAAAACGTTCGAACATCGGTTTGTGCGGCTTTATCGAAGGGGGCTTTGTGGTTGACCATGGGGTATCGGCGCCTCACGCAAACGGAACGACGTCAAGAACACACCGCCTCGCGTTTCCTGACTGGCCGGTCCTCATCATTCAAGATAAATCCGCAATCGGAGATTCCGGTCAGGACGAAGCTGTCCTGTTTGAACGCTGTTCCAGTTGCGCCAATCCGAACCGACAAGCGATGATCCAACTGGTGCAGCAGGAAATACTCCCGGCGATCAACGCAAAAAACTGGCGAAATTTCGACACAGCCTTGGGGCAATATGGAAGATGGGCAGGTCAGATCTTTAGGCCTGTCCAGGGAGGCACCTATCGCACTCCGTATATCGCGCATTGCGTGCAGGTCGCCAACCAAATAGGACTTCGAGGAGCCACACAGAGCAGTTGGGGGCCAACTGTCTGTACGATTGCGCGAGATGACGAGCACGCGCATTGGTGCCAAGCGCGGTTGCAAGCCGATTTGCCTCAGACAACCGTTTCGATAACGCGGGCCGCCAACTATCCAGCTCAAGTGGAGCGGATATGAGTTACGTTGGTCGACTCGCACCCTCTCCAACAGGTTCGCAGCATCTCGGCAATGCCAGAACCTTTTTAGTTGCTTGGCTCGCATGCCGGCAATCTGGAGGCAAGCTTCTGCTAAGAATGGAAGACCTTGACACACCGCGAACCAAACTGGGAGCAACGGAGCAAGCGATCAAAGACCTCCAATGGCTCGGGCTCGACTGGGACTTCGCGGAGCCCCATCAGACCATTATCATTCAATCGAAACGCGAAACGCGATATGCGGAAATCCTTCAGCAGGTCAAATGGAAGAATCTGGTCTATCCCTGCACATGCACACGTACCGAAGTGGAGGAGTCCGCCAGCGCTCCGCATGAGTCCAGATTGGATGGTGCAATCTATCCTGGGACTTGCTCGCATCGAACCCATCTGGACTCCAAGGTGCTAGACCTCCAGGGTCTCAAGTATGCTTGGCGTTTCCGAATGCCGAGCGGCATTCGATCGTGGACAGATAACTTGTTTGGCGCACAAGCACTGAATGCCAAAGAAAAGCTCGGAGACTTTGTTGTTGGGCGTAGCTATGGCGGTACGGCATATCAATTGGCTGTAGTCGTCGACGACCATGATTTTGGAATCAACCAAGTGGTTCGCGGGAACGATTTGATGTTTAGCACGTATCGACAAATGGCCATTTACGAAGCGATGGGCTGGAACATGCCAGTTTGGTTGCACTTGCCTTTGGTGGTGGGTACCGATGGTCGGCGGCTTGCAAAAAGGCATGGCGACACGAGGCTAAGCTACTATCGCGAACAAGGAGTTACACCGGAGAAGATCGTTGGGTATCTAGCCAAGACGCTCGGCCTCCGAGACCGGGCTGAGCCGGTCACGCCAACGACACTGTCAAATGAGCTTGGCCAGCGTCACGATTGGATACAGCGGATACCGAAAGAGAACGTTGTCTTGGACGCTCGCCTTGCTTGAGTCTACGTTAGCCACAAGCTCTTCAAACATACTCGATTACTTAGCCATGAAGCAGAATAATCCAGCAGGACAAGCCTGCGGTATTGTTGAATCCCGCCGGCTTGACCGGCGGTTCGTTCAGGTTTTCTGGCTACGAGTCGTTCGAAAGCTTGGGTTGTAGAACTGCGTCAACCCGACATCAAGCAGCGCTACCACACCCCTCTGTTAGCCGTTGACAAATGGTCCATGTCGTTTAGACTCGGGAACGGACTCGGGTGCTGAGCCAGCATGTGGCTGACTCGGAGAATAGGGAAAACGGTGAAAATCCGTTGCGGTCCCGCCGCTGTAACCGGAAACGAAATCTACACATTTGCCACTACGGTCAATCGACTGTGGGAAGGCGTAGGTTGAGGACAATGCCGGAAGTCAGAAGACCTGCCCGATCGTCTGTTGGATAATGGTGGTGCCCTCGGGAAATGGGGACTGTCGCGATTCGCTTGCGCGTTTTGGAATTTAGCCTGCGATTTTTTTGAATCCCATCGGCTTAACCAGTGGTGCCAAATTGCAAGAAACGTGTGGAAGCATGCTTTATTTAGCCTGGAACCAGAAATATCCAGCCGGACAAGCCTGCGGCACTTTCGAATCCTTTGCACGTTTTATCGTCCTTTCTCTCTTTGTTCTTGCGATGGGCTGCAGCCAGCCCAAATCGGCAAGTTGGAAATCGTTGCCAGCTCCCAGCTCATCCAACAAAAACTCAAGAGATGAGAGAAACGTTGTCGATCGATTGCAACGAACCATCCGTTTCACCAAAGTACCGCAGCGGATCGTCTCACTCTTGCCATCCACGACCGAACTGATGTTCGCGATCGGCGCTGGACATCTGTTGGTAGGCGCGACCGAACATTGCAATTATCCGATGGCTGCGAAGTCGCTAACGCGGATCGGTGGCGGGATGTTGAATGACATTAGCCGAGAAACCCTCTTGAGCCTCAACCCCGATTTGATTCTTTGCAAATGGGATAGCCATCAGCCATTGATCGAACCATTGGACCGATTCAATATTCCCATTTTGGCAATCGGCCCCGATTCGCTGGATGAACTTTATGACGATGCAATTTTGCTTGGAAAAGTCACAGGGCATGAGGCTGAGGCAAGCAGTTTGATCGAAAACATGAAGCGGCGAGTAGTGGCATTGACCGGGTGGGTCGACTCCATGCCATTGGAGCAAAGACGACGCGTGTTTTACGAGGTCTGGGATGAGCCATTGATGACTGCCGGACCAAAGTCCTTTATCGGTGAAATGTTGGAGATGGGCGGAATGAAAAATATCTTCTCCGATATGTCGGTCGGGTACCCTAAGATTAGCGATGAAGTCGTCCTCGATCGGGATCCTGAAGTGATTCTCGCTCCATCCACCCATCGCTCGCAAGTCAGCCTTGAAATGCTCACCAAGCGACAAGGCTGGGATCGGATTACAGCGGTTCGCGATCACCGAGTGTTTTTGATCGATGGTGATCAAGTTTCGCGTTGCGGTCCACGGATGCTAGATGCGTTGGAGGCGATGATTCGAGCAGTGTATCCCGACAAGCTTCCGAAAAACAGCGCGAAAGCAATTTCGAATGAAGGTGTGGACCGTTGAAACCCGTTGCCACGTTTGTAATTGCAGTCGCGTCCTTAGCAGCCATCGCGGTAATTAGCCTAGTATCGGGTGCTGTATCGATTTCTAGTTACGGAGTCGTTAACTGGCTCATGGGATTGGAACCAGGATCACTTACTGAGACTGAGCGGACGATTCTTTTGCAATTGAGACTGCCTCGAGTCATCACCGCATGCCTTGTGGGAGGATCTTTGGGGATTGCTGGCGTTGGTTTTCAGAGTTTGTTTCGTAATCCGCTGGCGGATCCATACATTATCGGCGCGTCGAGCGGTGCCGGGCTCGGTGTAACCTTGGCAGTCGTCCTTGGATTTCAAACGAGCCTGATGGGGCTAAGCGGGACGGCTTTTTCGGCCATGCTGGGATGCCTGTTGGCAGTTATGATGGTATTCGCAATAGGCTCGTTAGGCAGAGGCAGTTCGGTTCTGTCGTTGTTGCTGGCTGGTGTCGCGGTTAGCAGCATGATCAATGCGATCGCATCGCTGGTGATGTATTGGAATGACAATAGCGTAGTTGTGATTCTAGCTTGGCTGATGGGGAGTTTAGCTGGAAATGACTGGAGCGTTGTCTTGGCTACCTCGCTTTCGTCGTTCCTAGGTTTTCTCATTTTGTGGAGCATGTCACGGCAGATGGATGTGTTTTTACTTGGCGACGTCACGTCTGAGTCACTGGGTTTGCATTTGTTTCGATTCCGATTGTTGCTAGTGGCTGGTTCGAGTATCGCCACAGCCGCCGCGGTTGCTTCGGCAGGCATTATTGGGTTTGTCGGTTTGATCGCACCGCACATTGCGCGACGAATGGTAGGTCCACGCCATGCCCGTCTGATTCCGATGAGCGCTTGTGTCGGGGCGACTATCATGATGGTTGCGGATGTGGTGGCAAGAACCATCGTCGCACCAGCGGAATTGCCTGTCGGAATCTTGACTGCTCTGTTGGGAAGTCCGTTCTTCCTCTTCTTGTTGAAGTCGCGAGATGAATCGCGGGACGGGTTCGCATGACTGGGGATGAATTTAAGGATCTTGAAAGTAAGGACCTGTGCTTTTCGTATGCGCATCGGTTGATTTTGGATAGGATTTCGATCGAAATCAAGGCTGGCGAAGTGGTCGTTTTGCTTGGCGCGAATGGGGCAGGAAAAACTACGTTGCTACAATCGCTATGTCGCCAGCTTCGGCCTGCATTTGGTACCGTAGCCGTGGGCAAGCGTGATATTGCGATGTTCAGTCGACGCGCACTGGCACAAAGCATCGCCGTTATGCCACAGCATGAAAATAGACAATCGGATTTGACGGTCCATGATGTTATTTCACTTGGCCGTACACCCAATTGCGGGTGGTGGATGCCGTTGTCAAAAAACGATCACAAGGTGATCGATGAATCGATTGAGGCGACAGGCCTTTCGGAATACCGAAAGCATCGAGCGACACAACTATCCGGGGGCGAGTGGCGACGAATGATCCTGGCAAGAGCGATTGCGCAAGACGCACCCATATTGCTTTTAGATGAACCGACTGCTGGACTAGATCTGAAGTACCAGTTCGATGTTCTGGACCGAGTGCGTCGAATGGCCCGAGAACGAAACTTGGTCGTGGTTGTAACATTGCATGATCTGAATCACGCTGCAATGTTTGGAGATCGATTGGCGCTGTTGGCCAATAGTTCGTTGATCGCGATTGGAACCGCCCGGGAGGTTTTAACACCGAGCTTGATTCGACGAGCCTTTGGTGTCGACGTAACGGTCATCGACCATCCCGTGCATGGGACTCCCTTCGTTGTGCCATTGTACACCGTGGCGGATGCTGCCAGCATCCGCACCGACGCTAGCAGCGTCGGCCTCGACGTCGGCCACGACGGCTGCCAGCACAGTAGGCCTATCGCTTAAAACTTCCAGCGGATTTCTGTTCGGGTTCCGTAGATATCCGGTGCGTTGTCGAACCAGCCGTTCATTAAGTCGACGCGCCAAATGAGTCGGTTGTTGAGGGCAGTTTGATAGCGTGTTCCAACAGCGTATTCCGGACCTGCTGCCGCACTGAGAGCGGGATTTCCGTAGGTATCCAGCGCCGCAAATTCAAACACCAATTGCTTTCGGAAATCGGCGCTCAAGACGTTAAGGCCTATGGCCCCACCATAGGAATTCGAGGCAGTCGCATTGAGCGTAGGAAATCCCGTCAACCCGTCCGTCTCGAAGTTGATACCAGTGTTGCGAAGGATGCCCCCCGCGTTTGCCGCTCGGGCAACGCTTTGAGGCCGACCGCTCCCCACAAAACAATTCCAATACGGCACGAGAGTGCTTGGTTGTGCCGAGATGAGGCTGTTCTCAAATAAAAGCAAAGCTCCGTCTGCTGATCGATTGATAACTGGGCCCGATTGACCAATGTTGCCAATCAACCGAACCGAGTTGGAAATCCGACCAAAATAACGACGCGTGTAGGCGATAGCCGCGTTGTGGTACGAACGATCTTGTTTATCGAGATCATCCAAGTACGCGTAGTCCGTTTCAATGTAGCCGTTGTATGCCTCGATGAACCAGGCAGTTCCGTACACAGCAGCGGCGTTGTTGTCATTGTTGAAAGCCGGACTCGTAACTTGATTGAAGCCCGCAAAAAAGGTGGCTTCGTAATTGGACCAGTTTAGTGCCCGATTGTGTTTCCAAGGTGCTCCAACGGCGAAGCCCGCGATCGCATCTTCCATCCAAATTCCGTTCTGGTAAAGAAGCGGTACTAGACCGCAGGTGAATGGCAAATCAAAGGGAGCATCATCGCCGAGCCAACTACCAGTGATTGCGCCTAAGTCCCCTTCGAAAAAGGCGGTATCTATTTGTGCGTCGAGCTCTTCAACGAATTCGACCTTGTCGTTGCTGAAGTCGAGACGTGTGAAACGCCCGTTATGATCGAGCGGACCGGTAAAAAGATGGAATCGTTCCGTTCCAGTCAGCCTTAGATCCATATCAAGATTCAGCCGAGAAGCCAGACTGCGAACATGCTGACCATTGTTGCGGTGGACACCGACCCCCGTTCGATAGTCGCCGTAAACGACAAAAGCGGGAGTCAATAGGTTTACGTCGCTCAGGACCGGAACGCCTGGCTCGTACATCCCACTTGTGTAGAAAGGACGCCACCATTCGACCCACGGTCGCTGGGTATCAATGGCGAGTTTTCCGTAGTACGTTTCTTTTTCTCGTTGCGGATCAAGTGGTTGGGCTACAAATGGAACGGGGGCAAAATCGTCCGGTTGATAGGGAACGAGGGACGTTTGATTTGCAACCAAGGGCGTACTGCTATTGGAGGTCGGCAACTGCCTGGCATGTTGTAGTTGCCAGCGCTTGCTGTTGAGTCGTTCGCGAAGAGCATGCGATTCGTCTGACGCATAGGAATTGCTTGCGGGAGCACGTGATGTAGCGTTTCCACCCAGCTTCGTTGAGCGTGAAGACGGCCCGAAGGCGGCCGGTCCACCCCCCAGCAATGACTCAAACTGAGGCGAGTCGGAATAGTTTCCAGGATATTCACTTAAGTGCATTGAGTTGTTCATATTCCCCTGGCTCGACTCGAATGGATCGATGGGGCGCGGCGTCTGAGATGGCGATGGAGGTACGGGAACTTCAACTTTAGGCAAAGGAAAGATTCTTCGGGGTTCGGGGAGGTTCCAATCGCCCGGTGACCCTGGTTCGAAACCTCTAAACTCTTCTGGCGCGCGTTGAATAGGCAACGGTACAACTGGTTCAGCCGGAGTCGAAAAATCTGGTCTAGGGTACGGAGTCACAGATTTC
>JANLUJ010001185.1:0-1422 GCA_031363425.1 Pirellula sp. | reverse complement strand
CCTTTAGCTCCCATCCGCAGTGGGCTTCAGTTTCTTAAGCTGAGAGACATTGATCCCAACCAAGCAGAAGAAATCCGAGTCATGATGGAACGGCAACTCACGCAATTGGTTCGACTCGTCGATGATTTGATGGATATCAGCCGCATTGTTACGGGAAAAATCGGGCTTCAAAAAAAATCGGTGCTAATTTCCGAAGTGCTGAACAGCGCAATCGAAGCGAGTCGTCCGTTCATTGAACAGATGAATCATCGACTTTCTATCAAAATGACGGAAGCCCCGATTCGGCTAGACGCAGATTTCACTCGACTGGCGCAGGTTTTCCTAAACCTACTTAATAATGCTGCAAAATACAGTGAACCGAATGGCAACATTTTTATCGATGTGAATCGAGATCGCGAGGAGGTCGTGATCACGATTCGGGACACCGGTATCGGCATCACTGTAGAGCAACTACCTTTCATATTCGACATGTTTACTCAAGCAGATCACTCGCTAGAAAAATCGCGAGGTGGACTTGGTATTGGGCTTTCCTTGGTTCGTCGATTAGTGGAAATGCACGGTGGTACTGTAGAAGCCAAGAGCGTGGGTGTTGGCAAAGGAAGTGAGTTCATGGTGCGAATGCCCATTGCTAAAGAGACTAAGACCTTGATAGGAGAGTCAAAGTCGGACGAAGAGTTGGGAACCAATGCGCCGCTCCGAATTCTGATTGTGGATGACAATCGCGATAGCGTAACAACTCTTTCGATGTTACTTCGTAGGCTTGGACATCAGACTTGTGCGGCTTTTGATGGAGAAGAAGCTGTTGCGGCGGCTCGACAATTCAGACCTCAAGTAGTGTTGCTAGACATCGGTCTACCAAAACTGAATGGTTATGAAGTCTGTCGCTGGATTCGAGCCCAAAACCAATCTGAGAAGGTCATCATTATTGCTCAGACGGGATGGGGCCAAGAGGAAACAAGACAAAAGACAAGCGAAGCGGGCTTCGACTACCACATGGTCAAGCCGCTGGATCCGAACGCACTGAAAAAGATATTGAGCAAGTTGTCGATGCAGGAGACTTCATAAGGCGTGCGGCGGCATGTAAAGTACCAGTAGCACGACGCGCAAGCTAGTGAATTGGAAGCAGCCATCTCCGGCTTGCGAGCGTGACGATCTATATGGAGGTGTAGCATGGCCCCCTGGGCCGTGCTACACGCGGTCGTACGAAAAAATGTGTGGCATAGGCTTCCAGCCTGTGGACATTAAAACCACAGGCTGGAAGCCTATGCCACCATAAGGAATGGGGCCACCGCCGAAGCTACTATTCCTTTCATCAATCAAATTTTCCTTTCATCGACAAAACTTGAGGAGCTACCTTGGCTTGTTGCCAGCTCGCTCGTTAATTCGACCGTATGCATCCTCTGCAGCCAGTCTCGCTTGATC
>JANLUJ010001169.1:0-5547 GCA_031363425.1 Pirellula sp. | reverse complement strand
CTCGAAACTACTACGGCTACGGCGCTGGATGATTTCTGGAGGATGGAAGCGTCGGATAGACATAGGCGACTAGCCCAACCACCGCGGGCGCTGGCGCTGGCAGTCCTCCGACAATTCGCTTGACAAACCGGCGATTGTTGCCGCGAAACCTGCGACGCGATTCAGGGTTATGATGGCATCGTCGCCATGCTATGCAACCTATCAATGAATCGGAGCTAATATGTTCACTACCGCCTTATGTTGTCTTCTTTTGATCTCCGTTCCTGAAAACGACGACAAGGGACCAACGATGCAAACACAGTTCGTTGCAAAATGGGAGTACAAGCTGGTCGCAAGTGATGCCGAATCGTCGCCTGAGAAACTACAAAGGCAATTGGACGTGCTAGGTGACCAAAAGGACTGTCAATGCGATCGAGGAAATCAAGAAAAAGACGAGTCCCATTAAGTATGGCCGCAGTATCAACTGTGGAAGCGTCGTTCTCCTGCAGGATCGGCCTAGCAGCAACAGCGACCGTAGCAATTGCAAATCGCATCTCCTGGTGCCAAAGTCCGATTCCCTTCTACAAGTAGCTTCCATTTCGATACTTGCGTTCGCATCCACCGTTTGCAAATAAGATCATGAATGCGTTTGCCAACTGGCGATCAATCGCAATTCACTTCGTTTGCAATGTTGCTTTCCATAAGGATTTGACATCTTCGTTGCAACGCATCCTTGCGAGCAAACACCAGCTTGGCCAGATTCTTCTCGAAAATGGCTCGATCTGATTTAAGCGTTTCGACCAACTTCAAAATCAAGTCAAGCGTCTTTTTCCATTCAACGAGTTCCGATGAATTGGTAAGAGGGGGCGTTAGCCTGGACCATGACGCATTGTCAGGAAGAATATCACGACTCTGGAAATCGTGGATGAGTTCATTCGGAATACCCACAATCGATTGGAAGTTTTCTAGCCAACCTATGTCTTGAAATTGGTTTGCGTAATTCCCCAAAGCGGTTTGTACGGAGTTATTCTTGCCGATTCGCTTCAAAATCGTTGGGATGAATTACAAATCGTTCGCGAGTCGAGGACGAGAGTTAGTTCGCTTCCTTGACCATGAGATCGGCGACGAGCCAAAAAAGCAAAGGCGATCTTGAATGAGCAATCGTAACTCTCAAAGAATGATTGTGCTTTGCTCGGTTTCGATAGGTCTATTATCGGAGCTATTCATTGATCCTTTTTCGCGTAAAAGTTTCCATACGTTGCTGCCCTCTTTCGCTCTTCTTTTTCTAGGGCTATCCATTCCCACTAAGGACGTTGGCGCTGGCTGCCTAGCTTCACCCCTTTCCACAGGTTGGCTAGAAGCTACGTGGGCTGCGGCGCTGGCTGCTTGCTGGAGGATGGATGCGTCGGATTCCGGTTACACTCAGCGAGAACCTCCTACGGCTGCTTGACGATTCCATTTAATGGCGAATCAAGATAGTTCGATGCAGCAATTAGCAGAGATGGTAACAATCACACAAGCAATCAGACCCTGGGCTTTCGTTGCTGCCGAAATATAGGCACTTATCGGACGATAACTTTTCATTATGTATGGATGGGATTATGCGTGGAAGAGGTAAACGGAGGCTACTCGTCTCTCCCAAGTGTTTTCGTTTATTTGAATATGAATGGTGAGATATTGGTTCCTAAGCCCGTTCCCGGACGAGAAAAAGAGTTTTCCCAGATCTTTAATGATTCGTTTGGTAAGAAGGCAAGATAGTAAATCTTCCCATCCACACGTGGCCATAGCTCGATCCTGCCATCGGCCGCTTTTTCACAGGTTTGATGGCAACACTGTGGAGGTTGGCGCTGGCCGAATCGACTTTAATTGCTTGACTAGCTAGACTGTGATTGCAACGGAACCGTGTTGGACTTGCGTAATTGGGGCTTCCGATTCGCGTTGCTATCGTTGAAGTTGAGTATTATGAGTATTAATCGTCGGTGCAGAGACGTGAATAATTTGGAATCGCGATCTAACGGTTTCTTTAACAGCTTGGGTTTTGGTGTGGGTCTTCTGGCCCGCCCTTACGCACAAGTTCCATCCCACATTCTCGCTCGCGGTGATCTTTACTACCAGCTTAGTGGGCGCCTATGCCGCTGCGGCGTACGTTAATCATTTAGTACTGGTACCTCGGCTTTGGGCGCGAGGGACGTAGCCGAAGCCAGGGGGCCAGCCATCTCCACAAGTAGCCCAACTACCGTGTGCGTTGGCGCTGGTCGCTCCGTACTCCAGAAATCGCGCCTAATTTTGTCCGAATCGTTGCCTAGTGAATCACTCTGAATTAAAAAGCTTGACTAATCTAGAATCAAACGGACATCTGCGAGCGGACAAGATGGTTACACAGAAATCGAAGAATGATTTGCGATCACAAAATTTCGCCGAACTCGCATCTCAACCCAATCGCGTCAAATTCAACTTTTGGCGATGGTTTTGGATTGCCACTCTCGTTGTCTCGCTCCCCTACGCTTGGTATTGCTTCTACGTCCCCCCCAATAACATCGCTTGGGCTGCCGACTTTAACTCAGCTCAAGAAAAAGCTTCTCAAACTGGCAAGCCAATCATCTTGTTCTTCACGGGCAAATGGTGCGTTCCCTGTCGGATCATGAAACGCACAGTCTGGGCTGATGAGCAGGTTAAGGCTTCGGTCAATGGAGCATTCATCCCGGTGACGATTGACGTAGATGATCCTGGTTCGACCGCAACGCGTATTCGTTACAGTGTCGGTGCCACGCCTAAGACGATCATCACTGATCCCCAAGGAAAGGTCCTACAACAAGTAGAAGGGGGAATAGGAAAAACGGACTTTCTAGAAATGCTGAGAAAGCTGAATCCAATTGCCGGGGGGCCGCGATTCAAACCTTAATCTTCTACTTGTTTGCTCAAGCGGTTGCGAACTCGATTGCCGCGTTCGTGATTGTCGTGGTCCCGTTCGCGTTAATGGGACGGTGGCCACCGCCGGAGATGCTCCTCTGTTCATCCATCGGCGGTGCTATGTCGCCGTTCGTGTGGCGGATGTACCGTTCCGTCCGTGGATATCCGGTCGGGCCGATTAAAGAGGGTGGCTCCGAACAGCCACAATGAGTAAATCGGAGCTTTCGAGTTTTGCCCCTGAATCGAGATGCTAAAAAACATATCCAGCAACCAGCCTATGCCACTTTCCACAGGTTGGTGCGTAGTCCGTAGTATCAATTTCCCTAGCCCAAACACTGTGGACGTTTACGCTGGCTCCTGCCAATTCGACTAGTCGTGCTACTTCGGATAGACTGAAGCGGTAAGCGGCGGGGGAAGCGGGTTGGATTGGAGCAAGACCATACCAGTTCCGATTCAATTCTATTGGGATAAATTGTTATGCGTTATCTGGGCTGGACGTACCAAAAACTATTTCCATGACCTTTCCTCCTTGGCGCAAACTGAAAGATCTCGAAATTGGGATACTGTCTCAAATGAAATTGGGTAAGCGAGTGCGTGCGTCCGATATTGAGGCACTTCGTGTCCTCTTGAATGAATGCGCAAAAGCGGACGACTGCACATCGGCGATTTGCTATCATGGTGCCGCCGCCATCATTGCAGATGCTGACGGCAATAAAGGTGCCGCCATAAGACATCGTGAAATTGAGATTCGGAAGATCGAAGAGCTTCACCGCGAAGAAATCCGCAACCCAACTAATGGATACGCAACTCAAAACTACGGTGTCGAAGACCTCAATTTTAGAACGAAAATATTAGACGAACTCCAAAATGCCGGATAACAAATAACGGATTGGCTTCTGCGTCGTTGTTCAAGGGACGCGTGTTGGCTAGACTTTGAGCGATTACCAAATCGTGAATCCCGCTAGGAGCTACACGAGCCAGCCCAAAAACTGTGGACGTTGGCGCTAGCCGCCTAGCTTCGTACCGTCCACATATTGGCTAGAAGCTACGTGGGCTATGGCGCTGGCTGCTTGCTGTAGGAAGGACGCTTCGGAACAAAAGTGATGAACAAGAGCTGCCTAAGAGAGAGCTTGTACTCGTTTTTCCTTAGCTGATGGCAGGCGGAATTGGATGGCGAAAAAGGAGGGCAAATTCGATGCGTCAAAATCGAACCCAACAGGACAACTATCGAAACGAGGATGGCATAGGTCGTTAGTGCGTTGACCATCCATCCCGGTTCTGCGTTAGTTGGGCACATGATTTCGTTCATGGACACTTTGTCAAAGTCGATAACGAAGACTCTGACGTTATCATATTTATGACGCGCGTAGTAACATTCCACGAAATACGCCATTTTCCCGGGTTCGACATAGCCAGAGTAGGTCCCGCAATCGACAGTCGACGTTGGAAACTTGGCCGCTAACCATCGCAGCGCAAAGAGAAGCGGGATCAGTGTTGCCAGTAGAAGCAGAATCTGTCGCCGCGGACTATCAGACTGACTTATCGGGATTTGCACTTTTCATTCTTCCACATTAGTATCCCGCTATTTGTTAGTATCCCGCTATTTGTGGGAGACCGACATTTTCCAAACCTTTGCCATACTCAATATCCTACGGCAACACACACGATCGCAAATGTGCTTCGTGCTACTATTCGTAATATTCGCGTTATTCGCGAGCTCATCGAGACTGATCGCGAGCCCGCTGGTGTCGCTGCGTTTCCTGATGACAAACGGGACGGCTTTAAATTCTTTCGATCCTGCAGGCGAAATCTAATCTGCGAGTAGCAATGTCCACATGAGGTTGCCAACTTATCCGCGAGCTACTCGGCCAGCTTCTACGAACACGCTGTTGTTGCCGTCAACCTTGTGGAAATAGCCGGCGATGGCGTAGGGCTACGTACTTGTGGAAGGGATGGAGCTAGGCTGCCAGCGGCCGCGGCTACATCCCGGCAACGGCTGCGACAACATGTGGATGGGGAGCATGGGGGCATGTGTCCAATTCCTCAGGCTTTGAAACGGGTAGGCTAAATGCGATTAGATGTTCGACGCCCGACGTAAATGGATTCGCTCAATTGCACAATGATCGCGGAAATAATTAGAACCATTCCCCAAAAGGCTGGGAGCTGATAGATGCTGTACCAGTACTCTGATCTCGTTCGTCGCAATACTGCTGGCGATCCATTGGTAAGTAACCAATTTCCATCCGGCGAAAAGATGATCGACTTTTGGCCGAGGATCGATTCCCTTGGATTCGCTACGACCATTGCAAGCAACTCTCCAATTTTACCATCGAGAATCAGCAAAACTCCGTGGACCGTAGCGATGCGGTCTCCAGTTGGGGAAAACGTCACGCCCGTTCCGCTTATGGGAGCGATTTCTTGACAATCTTGGTTGAGTAGAAAGCAATGTTCGATTGCGTTTCTGGTCGACTTTCCGGCCATCGCAGCGGCCAACGCAGCCGGACCAGATAGCCCGATGCGTTCAATGAAACTCGCGACCAGTCGGCTGCCATCGGGAGACCATTCAAGAGTTCTCAGATGATCGAACTTTTGAGGGTTCCACTCAGCAACTTTTCTACATTCCGTCACCTCAAAAATCGCGACGCCAGTTGATGTTGG